>JBKKBW010000471.1:0-7939 GCA_046713635.1 Dehalococcoidia bacterium | reverse complement strand
CTGTCGCGGCAGCGCGCCTGATCCAAGAAACGGGCATCGGAAATATCGAGACGCGCATCCGCGAGCTCGCCGACCGTCTCGTCGAAGGTCTGCAGCGCATCGAGGGCGTAACGATTACCGGACCGCTCGATCCGGCGCTGCGGTCAGGGCTTGTGACGTTCAACGTGCGAGATCTCGATCCGAACGAAGCGTGCGCGGCCCTGTGGCAACTGCGTCGCGTAGTCGGCCGTGTCGTGAACGACAAGCGCGTCCGTCTCGCAGTGGCGCCGTTCAACGATGAGAGCGACATCGACACAGCGCTCCACGCTATTGAGCAGCTCGCCGCACATGGTCTGCCGCGTGGCGCGATGTCGGCGCAGCAGTTCAAGGACTCTATCTTGGAGGACGACGACTAGGTGCCCGGAGGCACTTGATCCAGCAGTGCCGCCATTGGAAAGTCGATGAGCTTGCGGCTTTCGGGCTGGCAGAGCATGTGCGGATGCGTCTCCGGCGTGCCACCGAGGATATGCAGCGAGACGCCCGTTTCCTCGCCGACAGCGCGCACGCGGTGGAACGCCTGATCGGGCGGGAGTAGGTACGTGATGCTGCCCGGCGGGAAGTGTCGCTTCTCGGCTGGTTGTAGATCGCAGCCTTCGCCAACACTCGGAACTTCCGGCCCTTCCGGCCGGACATACGAGGTCTCTTCGTCGACACCGCTGACGATGCCGATCACTCCCCAGGCCCCGTGATAGTGGACGCCACTGCTCGTCCCCTTTGGAAAAACCACCGAGATGATGAAGAACGAGCCGTCGACAGCCGTGTGCAGCAGATGCCCGCACGCGCGTCCTTCGCATGGCGATCGTTGCTCATCGGTCAGGTCCGGCGCCTCCAGCCAGCGCTGCATATGCGGCGTGATCGCGCGCACCAGCTCCGCCTTGTCTGGATGTAGTTTGACGAGTCGCTGTGTATCCGCGGCCAGATCGGTAATGGAGTACGACATGTCGGGGCTAGTATACGCCGCCGTGGACCGCGCCGCTAACGCTACGAAAGCAATGAGCGCTCAGGCGTCTGCCCGAGCGCTCATAGGTATTCGTGTTGGAGGCGACGACCGGATTCGAACCGGTGATGGGGGTTTTGCAGACCCCTGCCTTACCGCTTGGCTACGTCGCCTCGAGGGCGTTGTTGGTGCCGAGGAGGGGATTCGAACCCCTACACCCGAAGGCACGGCCCCCTCAAGACCGCGTGTCTGCCAGTTCCACCACCTCGGCTATTAACATTACGCACTAACCATTACGTCTCCCCATGACACGTGCCTTCGGCACTGGCTCATCGAAAGACGACGTGTCTGCCAGTTCCACCACCTCGGCTACTAAACACCACCTCGGTCGAAACGTCGATTGGCAGGAGTGGAGGGACTCGAACCCCCGACCTGCCGTTTTGGAGACGGCTGCTCTTCCAGCTGAGCTACACTCCTATGGCTTTCGAGTATAGCAGCGCCTTCGAAAAGCGGTCAACGGCTGTCAGAAGCAGTCGTGCATGAATGAGTTTCTTGCGGCGATGATATCGCCCACGTTCTGGCGTCCATTTGGCGGCCCAAGGTTCCAGCGATTTGGCCCCAGGTAGGTCCTATCCGTGCCCGGTGTGTACGCGGGGTTGAGGGTGCTTGGAGGGTTCGGCGGCCGTAGAAACTCGTGCTCATAGTACTGAGCAACAACCGCTAGCACGTCATCCAACCGGTTCCTGCCGTCGCCCGTCGGGTTGAAGTAGTCCCACGGGTTCTTTGGGTCTCGCAGGCCGCCACCAACTTCCGAGCCTGGCGCCGTCATGTTCTCCTGCGCGTCCTGGCAGCCATCGCTGTCGAAGTCTTTCGCAGCGCAGCCGGCGTCTATGCAGCGAAGAATGCCAAGCCCAACCCCGCTTGTGCGCGTGTAGGCGACCGCGGGCCTTCCATTGGAATCGAGCGCAATCGACGTGAATTGGCCAAGTGGGGCAGTTGAGTTCAGGTCGTCGTCAGGCGCGGCGACGGCGTTGTTCGCGCCACAGGTTGGATTCCCGCAATGCAGCACCTTCAGGCGCGAGTGCGATGCGTCCCAATAGCTAACTACCGGGTTGTCCGCACCATCGATGGTTAGTGACGAAAACGATCCGACGGCGCCCGTGGTGTCCGGCGACGTTATCGCGTTGCCCGCGCTACAGTTCGCGTTGCCGCAGCGAAGCAATCTAAGATCAAAGTGCGTGACATCTCGGTAGCTAACCACGGGCCGTCCCGCGGAGTCTAGGTCTAGCGACGAGTAAGACCCGACATCCCCTTCGCCGTCGGGCGTCACGATGCTATCGCCCCCGCTGCTGCAGTTCGGGTCGTTGCAGTGCAGCAGCTTCAAGTCATTGGCTGCATCGTCGTGGTATGCGACAACCGGATTGCCGCTGCTATCAAGCTCCAATGACGTCCATTCACCTAGGGCGCCGGCTGTGTCTGGCGACGTGATCGAGTTACCTAAAGCGCAGCTCGAGTCGCCGCAGTGCAGCACTTTTAGATCGGCATTCGTACTGTCGAGGTAGGCGACGACGGGGCGCCCCGCTGCATCGAGCGCGAGCGAACTGTACCTCCCGACATCGCCACCCGTGTCCGGCGAGGCAACGTCCTCATCTCCGCCAGCGCAGTTCTCATCGTTGCAGTGCACTATGCGCAGATCGGCGGCCGACGCTGAGTAGTATGCAATCACTGGAAAACCCTCCGCATCGAGCCTTAATGAGGTGTACTGCGCGTTCGTTTCCAGCGCAGAGATCACGTTGCCTTCAGTGCATGTCGCGTTCCCACAGTGAAGTAGCCCCAACTGGGATCTGGCCGCGACATACGCAACGATGGGCTTGCCCTGGGTATCCAGCGCCAGCGAGATGTACTGCGCTCCGACCGGAATGATGGTCGTCGTATTCCCGCACGATGCGTCGACGCAAGGGTTTGCACGCACGTCAGCGGACAGTTGCGGCAACAGCAGTACGCTCGCAATCAACGTTGGGAGCAACAGCACCGCGTGGAACGCAGCTCGTCGGCTAGATGGAACTTTCATGGAAATGGTGGCTGCCGTACAATCATACAAGAGAGAGCGCTGGCGTGACGCGCTCCTTTCATCCCTTTATGGATCCGCTGTATCAGAAGACTACCCTCCCGAACGGCCTGCGCGTTCTGACGGCCGCCATGCCGCACACACGATCGGTTGCCGTGAGCGTGTATGTTGGCGCGGGATCTCGATACGAGACGCCTCCCGAAGCGGGCCTTGCCCACTATATAGAGCACCTGTGCTTCAAAGGTACGGAGCGCCGGCCGACGGCGCTTGAGATATCGCAGGTTGTAGACAGCGTCGGCGGCCACATCAACGCGGCTACCGACCACGAACTCACGGTCTTCTACTGCAAGGTCGCGCAGCCATACTTCGAGCTGGCGCTCGACGTTCTCAGTGATCTCGTCCGGCGACCCCTGTTCGCACCGGAGGAACTGGAGAAAGAACGCGGCGTCATTGTTGAGGAGCTAGCAACTATCGCTGATTCCCCCGCCCAACTCGCGGACTTGCTTCTTGATGAGACCCTCTGGCCTGGACAGCCGCTTGGGCGCGACGTAGCAGGCACGGAAGAGACCGTTCGTGGCATAACACGAGACGTCGCCCTGGATTACTTGCACCATCAGTACGTACCGAATAATACGGTGATCAGCATCGCCGGCGCCGTAACTCACGAACAGGTGATGGCAGAAATCGACGCCGCGCTCGGCGACTGGCCGCGCGGGGTACCGAAGGGCTGGTTTCCGGCCGTCGATGGCCAGCATGAGCCTCGAGCCGCGGTGAAGTACAGGTCATCTGAGCAGGCACACATTGCGCTCGCAGTGCGCGGGCTGCCCCTTCACCACCCAGACCGCCACGTGCTCAGCCTGCTCAGCGTCGTGCTGGGTGAGGGCATGAGCAGCCGGTTATCTCTGGAGTTGAGAGAACGACGGGGCCTCTGCTACGACGTCCACAGCTATTGCAGCTTTTTCCTGGACGCCGGCGCGTTCACGCTCTATGCGGGCGTGGATCCATCGAAGACGGACGAAGCACTCCAGGCGCTCGTTGCGGAGTTGGTTAAGCTGCGTGATGAAGGGGTGGACGACGACGAGCTGCAGCGCGCGAAGGCGCTCGTAAAGGGGCGCCTACTCCTGCGGATGGAGGACACGCGAGCCGTCTCAGACTGGCTCGGTACTCAAGAACTTCTCTCTGCGCACATCCGCACCGTTGATGATGTCACACACCTTATCGAGTCAGTTACGACGCAGGATATGGTACGCGTAGCGCGAAGCCTTATTGTCCGCGACAAACTGAATCTTGCTGTCGTCGGTCCGTTCCGTTCACCAAAGCGGTTTCGGCCGGCGCTCACACTCTAACGTTCTGGCGTCGCCCCACGCCGTTTTCGTATCATCGGACTGCATACTCCCCGGTTGCCTAATGGAGGACGTAGCATGAACATCACGCCGCCTGGAGAGCGAACCCTCGCGTTACCGGAGCGTCCTAGCGGCCAAGGGCTGGACACCAACCAGGAGGAATCCGGCAATCGGGCGATCTACCTCATACTGACCCACGACGTTGTTGCGTCGCAGACGCACTTCCTAGCCACCTACCGCGCTGGGGCGTACGAAGTCTGGTCGCCCGCAGGCATGGTGCGCTTTGAACGCACCATTAGCTCGGACGGCTACGAGTACCATGTCGTCGAGACGATCGGCGCCAACCCGATCGAGAACCAGGACCCGCTGGCGGTCGCTAGTGTCGAAGAAGAGCTAGAGGCTGCGCGCCGATCCGGCTACCCGACCGAGGACGCGAACCAGACCTTCATAGAGCCTGAGCATCTCAGCTATCCGCTCGCGTATGAACGGATTTCGCAGCTCTTCGATAGCCCGAACGCGCCGGACATCGTGCTCAACCCAAAGTCCTTTGCATTCGGCCGGCAGCTTGGGCAGCACGGCTCGCTAGATGTGGTCCAGTCACGCGCGCCGCTTTGCTTCGCTGGACCAAACGTGCCGCCTGGCGTCAGCCAGACCGCCGCCCGGCACATCGACATCGCGCCGACGATCGCTAAGCTTCTCGGTTTCCCAAAGATCTCGGGACGCGACATGTGCGGCCGCCCTTCGGACGATGTGTACTTCAAGCGGCAGGACGGAAAGCCGATCGATGAGCTGATCGACGAGTCAGCCATTCCACCGGAACGCGCATACATCTTTCTGCTTGACGGTTTCGCCAACGACGAGATGCAGTGGCGACTAGACAACGAACCAGAAGCGCTCCCCAATCTACGCGCCCTGGTCGAACGAAGCCATCGTTTCCGCTACGGCAGCATCGTCAACTTCCCCAGTATCACCTGGCCCAGCCACAACGCTATCGGCACCAGCTGCTGGTGCGGACACCACGACATCGTGAACCCAACGTACTACTTGCGAGCCTCGCGCGAAGTAGTAACTCCGCAAGGCCAGCAATTCGATAGCGCGAGGTTCCTTGGCCCCGATGTTGAGACGCTCTATGAAGCGTTCCATCGCGTGTACGGTTCCTGGGACGGCGAGAATGGCGCGTTGACCGCTGCCATTCACGAGCCGTGCACACGCGGCGCGGACCACTCGGTACTGTAGCGACGTGTCATCGGTGATCGCGAGGTGCTGCGCGACTTCACCATCGAGTGAGGTTCCGACTGCAGCCCTCGATGGGCGGCAGACGAAATGAAGGCGATGCAGAACGAATCGATGGTGGACGCGCGCGGCGTCGCGCAGGTGCTCGCGCTGTTCGCCGGCGAGGGCAACCCGCCGCCGAGGTTTGTCTTCCACGAGTTCACACTAACCGATGGCACCGCTCACGACTACGGTCCCCACAGCGCCGGCCACCGGGAGGCCGTGGACGAAACGGACAAGCGCATCGGACGGGTCATCAATATGCTAAAGGAGCGTGGACTGTACGACAGCACGCTCTTCATTATCACAGCCGATCACGGCATGGCGGCGACAAACACTGAACTAGCTGCCAACCAAGTCGATCTGCTGCCGAAGGAAGGCATGAAAGCGGTCGTGGCCGCGCCGCTGATCTATCTCATTGACATGGCGGTCGAAATCGAGCATGCGCGGGACGGTCGCACCGCAACGATAACGGTGTTGGCGAACGATGCTGACGAATCTGGTGAGCAGCCGCCGGTCCTAGGCGCCGAGATCACTGTGACTGGCCCTGGCAACGAAGTGGTCGCGCGTGCGGAGACTGATAGCGGGGGTGTAGCGGGTGTTCCACTACCTGCCGAGGTCCCGTCGCATGACATTGTGCTGACCGTCCGTCATAAGAATTACAATCCACGGAACTTGCGCCTGGACGGCTCCAACGTGACAATTAACCTAAGGGAGCTTCTCTACAGGAGGAGTGCTCCTTGACACTACGTTTCAGCGCACTTGTAGGCTCAGTACTCGTAGTCGGAAGCAGTCTACTGAGTTGTGGCGACGGAGGCTCGGAGCCGAGCACCACCGCCACCGTGGGTCCAACGGCACGATCTACCAGCCTCCCAACGCTGGACAGCGGCACCCCGCCGACGTCCGCTGCTTTCCTGGAGGGCTTCACTGCGCGCCTTGACGCCATCGGCCCTAACATCGATTCTGTACCAGCGGATGTGCAAATACAGATTCTCACCGAATGTGGTCTTTTGTCCAACTATGCAGACAGGGATACAGTCGCTCAGCTTTGCAACGCGATAGCGAAGGCGATGGAGAATCACGATCCTGGCCTCCTCGACCTCGTCGTCGATGAGCTGCTCGACCTTGAGCTGACCTAGTCCGCTGCAGCCGCGCGTCTTGGGGCGACCTTGACACTCTCGGGCTGTGTACGTTACAGAAGCGCTCAGTATGGCTCCACAGACAGTCTCGGCGGTAAACCGGGAGAAGCGCCAGCGTCAGAAGATCGAGCGGCGTGACGCCATCCTGGGGGCGGCGCGCAAGGTCTTCGCCCAGAGGGGCTATGACGGCACGACCATAGCTGATATTGCTAGGGAAGCTGGTGTGGCTGCGGGGACCGTCTACCTCTACTACGCTTCTAAGACCGACCTTTTCGCCGCACTAAATCTTCAGCTCTTCGCCTTGATCAACGACGCACTCCGCCTAGCAGACGCGCCGCCCGATTTGGCAGACGGCACGCGAATGCGCATCCGAGGCGTCTTCCAGGCCGCTCGAGAGCATAGCGATCTGATCCGGCTTGTCTTCCTCAATCCCGATCCTCGGAGCGAGGTAGCGCATCGAATGAAGCGTGCCGATGAAGAGCGCATGGGTCCCCTAGCGGAACTGCTACAGGGTGGGATGGAGGCTGGTATCGTGCGTGAGGGCAATGCACATCAGCTAGCCCGGATCGTCGTTGGAGTGGTGATCATGGGACTGTACCAGTGCTTCGTACAATCGGACGGCAGCCTGGTCGAGACGTACCAGGACATCATCACCGACATGGTCGTCGGCGCTCTTCAGCCTCACTAGCCCGACTACTCGTAACGGAGCGCTTCGGCCGTTGGGATGCTCGCCGCTTGCCGCGACGGAATGTACGTCATGATGAGGGATGCGGCGAACGTTAGAGCGGAGATGAACAGGATCGGCTTCCAGGGAATGACGTACTGCACGCCTTCGGGGAACTCATCGCTCGTGAGCAGGAAAAACGAGAGCCAGATGGCCAACCCTACGCCGGATGCGATGGCCAGCAGGGTCACGAATGACGACTCCAATAGGAAGCTCAGCGCCACCATATTGCGTTTGTAGCCAATCGCTCGGAGCATCCCTATCTGTTGCCTCCGCTCCACCACGGTTCGGAAGGCAATCACGCCGACGGCGGCGATGCCCACGAAGAGCCCTAGCCCCATGAACGACTGCATAAGCAGGAAGAAGTTTCGTGTGAGTCCCTGGGCGTCTTCAATTTGCTCCTTGAGCGAGTCGGCC
>JBKKBW010000470.1:0-4742 GCA_046713635.1 Dehalococcoidia bacterium | reverse complement strand
GAACCCCGCCGTTGTGATCACCTGGTCTCCAACCGTCAGGTCACGAATCGTGGCCTGCACTCGCTTTTGTTCCTGGGAGGCCGGCCGGATGAAGATGATATAGAACGCAGCCATGACGCCCAGGATGACGATGAAGGATATCTCAGCAGTGTTCATGCGGCCACTACTCGTCCTTGGCGAAAGGAATCGCCATGGAGGCGCCTCACAAACGCTAGCGCTTGCTCACGGGTGGTGACTTCCGAGCTCGCCTGTGCCTCCTCGAGCGCAGCGAGCAGCCGACCCACCTCGCGGCTGGGCTCGATGCCGAGCTCCGCCATGATTCCGGCTCCGGTGAGGAGACGCGCGGGCCGCACGATCGTGGGATCTTCATTGCGGCGCGCCAGGACGAGGCCGATGTACGAAACATAGCCCTGCCACGCCTCGACCGTCATCCCGGGGCCGCGCGCGGCGAGCGCGTCGGCTAGGCTGAGCAGCAAGACAGACTCGGCGGCGTCACCGGTGTCACGGAAATAGCGATGGAGCGCGCGGCGCGATGGCAGTTCCCCCGGCTGGCCAAGCTGTGTCGGGCGTAGATGCTCTTCGACCATCGTGGCGACAAGATCGATCTCGCGTCTGCTGAAGCGGAACCGGCGCAAGACGCGCCGCGCCGTTTCGGCGCCGCGCTCAGCGTGGCCGAAGAAGCGGATTCGCCCTGTCTCATCTGGTGCGCGCGTCTCTGGCTTCGCGACGTCGTGCACTAGGCCGGCGAACTTGAGCAGCACTCGCCGCGATCGGCCTTCACTGACTTCCTCGTCTAGGTAGCCTCGCAGCTCGGCCGCGGCGTCCGCATTCCAGGCTGCGAGTGTGCTCCAAAGCGAACGCTGGAGTTGTGCTTCGCGCGGTTCCGCTGGCGCCTCGGCCGAAAGCATGAAGTCGAGCGCGGCGACGGTCTCGATCAGGTGGTCGAACACGTCGTAGTAGTGCTCCTTCGGCTGCGTGACGCCGCGTGCGGCGGTGACTTCGGGAAAGAGCCGTTCGAGCAGACCGAAATCATCGAGCAGGCGTAACGCCCGACTGCCGTGGTCGGTGGCGAAGCAGCGCGCCAACTCATCGCGCTGGCGCTCTGCGGCGGCCTGATCGATTCGCGCCGCGTTTCGGCGCAAGGCGTCGCCGGTGACTGGCGCGATCTCAAAGTCGAGTTGGACCGCGAGGCGCACTGCGCGCAGTAGGCGCAGAGGGTCGTCGATTAGTGCCCCCTCGGAGACGACGCGAACTGTACGAAGATCGATGTCCTTGACGCCGCCGTGCGGATCGATCAGTTCTGGCGATTCATGGCGAAGCAGCGGGTCGAGTGGCGTCGCGATCGCGTCGACCGTGAAGTCGCGTCGCCCCATGTCTGCGGTGATGTCCGGGCCGCGCAGGGCAGCGATGTCTATGTGCTGGACGGGCGCGTCATCGAGCGCAGCCCGCGCCATGCCGCGCTCATTGTCAAGCAGAACGTAATGGCCGCCCAGCGCATCTGCGAGCGAGCGAGCGATCGCTGGGGCGTCTCCTTCGACTGCGAGATCGATGTCCCTGATCGGCAGCCCGAGCAGGAGGTCGCGCAGGGAGCCGCCCACCAGATAGGCGCCGGTGTCAGCCAGCGGTTCAAGCAGTTGGCGGACCGACTCCGGCAATGCGACCCCGTTCACGGCGTTCACGCCGATGCCTCTGCGATCTCGGCCGCGTCCTGGTCCTCGTCCTCGTCACCGACCTTGACCAACTCATCCATGCTCTTCAGGTGATCTATGTAGAGCATACCGTCGACATGGTCGCACTCATGCTCGATGCACTGTGCCAGCAGGTTACCTTCGGCCTTGATGCGAATCTCTTTGCCAGTCCGGTCCAGGCCCTTCACCGTCACGCTCTCAGACCGGGGCACCGTCGCTTTGTAGCCTGGAATCGAGAGGCAGCCTTCCTCCAACATGCGCTCGCCCGAACGCTTCACGATCTGAGGGTTGATGATGGTGTATAGGTCTCGAGTGGCCTCAGATGTGCGATCATCGAGTTCGGGGATCTCCATCACGATAACCCGCAGGCCGACGCCTACCTGATTGGCGGCTAGGCCGACACCCGGCGCGTCGCGCATCGTCTCGATCATGTCATCGATCAGTTTCTGGACCGACTCGTCGATGACGCCTCCCCGGAGGCGCACTCTCTTCGTCTTCTGGCGGAGGACGGGATCGCCGGCCTGGCGAATTGGTCGAAGGGCCACGAACGCTCCTTCGGGCGGAGCCGCCCGGATGTATTGGGCTACAGGGTAACAGGGAGAACGAGTCTAGTACAGACTCGCACCGAAGCTAGCGAGCATTACGGATCAGATACAAGCGCGCTAACGCCGAGCGGCTTCCTTGATGCGCGCTGCCTTACCGGTCAGGCCGCGTAGGTAGTACAGCTTGGCTCGTCGCACCTTGCCGCGCCGAACGACCTCGACCTTGTCAAGTCGGGGCGAGTAGACCTTGAACGTACGCTCCACACCCACGTCGTGGGCGATGCGCCGCACGGTGAAGTTGGTGCTGGAACCGGCGTTTCGGCGGCGGATTACCACGCCCTCGAAGACCTGAACGCGCTCGCGCTCGCCCTCGACGACCTTGGCGTGCACGCGGACGGTGTCACCCGGGCGGAACTCCTCGACAGCGGGATTCGGCTTCAGATCCAGGATGCTCGCGCTCAACTCCATAGCCAGGGCAGGGTAGCGGCTAGAGGTGGGCTGGGCAAGCTAACGTAGCTAGCGGCGCCAAGCGACGCCAGATGCCGCCGCGGCCATGGCGGCCGCAGAAACGAGGCCGATGATCAGCAATCGCAGATCGAAGCCGCCGCCGGAGGACGACGTAGGGTCGTGGGAGATGGCGCCGACCGGTTCGGGTGTGGGCGTGGGCTGGGTGACCGGCTTGCACATGGGGTCTCCGCAGTGGAGCACCTTCAGGTCGTAATTGCGGAAGTCGTGATAGCTGACGACTGGGTTGCCGCTACTGTCTAAAGCGATCGATGTGTGTTGGCCCACGTAGTCACCCATGTCCGGCGAAGTGACACTGTCATCGGCTCCAGCGCAGTTCGCGTCGTTGCAACTGAGCACCTTCAGGTCGCTGTTGGCGATGTCCAGGTAGCTGACCACCGGGTTGCCGCTGCCCTCTAGCGCAAGTGAGGTGTACGCACCCACGCTACCGCTTGTGTCGGGGGAGATTAAGCTCTCGCCCGCGCCCGCGCAGTTGGGGTCGTCGCAGTGGATCACCTTCAGATCGGAGTTCGCGCTGTCCCAGTAGCTGACCACCGGATTGCCGCTCGCGTCCAAAGCAAGGGAAGTTTCGCTACCAACGCTGCCGACCGTGTCCGGCGACGTGATGCTGTCGCCCGAGCCAGCGCAGTTGGCGTCGTCGCAATGGAGTATCTTTAGGTCGGCGTTGTCGAGGTCGTAGTAGCTGACGACCGGGTTTCCTGCGCTGTCAAGGGCGAGCGATGGAGTCCCGCCAACACGACCCGTTGTGTCGGGTATTGTGATGCTCTCGCCCCCACCGGTACAGCTAGCGTCATTGCAGTGGAGCAACTTAAGGCGCCAATTTGGGTTGGAATCGAAATAGGCGACTACCGGATTACCGAGCGCATCCAGCTTTAGAGACGTTTCCGCGATATTTCCGAAAGCGTCTGGCACGCTGATGCTCTCGCCGCCGCCGGAGCAGTTGGGGTCGTTGCAGTGGAGCAACTTCAGATCCCCGATCCTGGTGTAGCTCACTACGGGATTGCCCACCGCGTCGAGCTCCAGAGACGTTTGGGCGCCAGTTTCCCCGCTGGTGTCAGGTGTCGTGATGCTCTCGTCCCCACCCGCGCAGTTCGCGTCGTTACAATGGAGCACCTTCAGGTCGCGGTTCGTGCTGTCACGGTAGCTGACTACCAAGTTGCCGGTCGAGTCCAACGCCAGGGAGGTGAAGCTCCCCACGTCGCCCACGGTATCGGGTGAGGTGATGCTGTTGCCCGCCGCCTCAGTGGAACTCACAGACGCGAGAAGCGCTACCGCAGCACTGATGACCACACCAATGCGAAGTGCAAATGTCGAGGGCATGCTCCCGCCGCTCGTGAGGCAGAGTTGAGCGGGGTCTCGCCCACGAGCCACCAGTCGAGGCTAGTGTACTATGCTGGAGTCGCTTGTCAAGCGGAAGGCTGCCTGGGCTGTTCTTCCAGCCAGGCGCGCTCCTCGCCCGTAAGCTCCGCCTGCGCTAGCAGGTCGGCCCGGCGGAGGGCGGTGCGGAGGAGTGACTGCTTCCGGCGCCAGCGGTCGATCTCGGGGTGGTTGCCTGAGAGCAAAATGTCTGGCACAGCCCAGCCGCGGAACTCCGACGGCCGCGTGTACTGCGGATACTCCAGGAGGCCGTGCGTGTGCGACTCCTCGGCCAGCGACTCCTCGCTGCCGAGCGCGCCGGGCAGCCGTCGCACGACAGCGTCCACGACGACCATCGCGGCCAGCTCGCCGCCGGAGAGCACGTAGTCGCCGACACTGATCTCATCGTCGACAAGGTGTTCGCGGACACGCTCGTCGACGCCCTCATAGTGGCCGCAGATGAGCACGAGCCGCGTGTTGGCGGCAAGCTCGTTCACGATCTGCTGGCTCAGTAGCTGACCCTGTGGGGTCAGCAGGACAACGCGCCCCGTCGGCTGAGCGAGCGGCCGGACCGCCTCGACCGCATCGAACAGGGGGCCGGGCTTGAGCACCATGCCCGCCCCGCCACCGT
>JBKKBW010000469.1:0-10787 GCA_046713635.1 Dehalococcoidia bacterium | reverse complement strand
ACGCCCGCGGGGTGTTCCAAGGCAACGCTTACGCGCCCGAGCCGGGGCCGGGCGGCCGTAAGCCCGAGCCATTCACCTACGACACGCCAGCGAACAAGACCATGGGCATTATCAACGAAACGTTTCGAGCTTCCTATCCAGTCCTCCGTACATCGCATCCAAGCGCGTCGTTCATAGCGTTCGGCGAAATTGCTGAACAGCTCGTTGGGCCAGGCACTGAATTCGATGGCGTTGAGCCAATCCGACGACTGATGGAGGCCGCGGGTCACGTACTGCTGTTAGGCGTCACCCACACCAACAGCACCGCGATCCATCTGGCCGAGCAACTAGCAGGCCGACGCATGCTAATCCGCTATTGCTTGACATCGACCGGTGTTCAAGCTGCCAGCGGTGGGGGTTGCAGCCGCGGCTTCGATGAGCTACAAGCGCACGTCGCGCACCTGGCGCGCAGCACTAGAGTCAGCGGAGGAACGCTGCGCTGCTACGCGTTACAGCCGTACGTCCAGACTGCACGCGATCTTATCGAGCGCGATCCGCTCGCCTTGCTCTGCACGAACGATTGCGATCGCTGTGACGCCCGCAGGAACCGCGTAGCCGTCGCATGACAAAGATCGCTTACCTCGATTGCTTCTCTGGCATCAGTGGCGATATGCTGCTCGGCGCTCTCATCGACGTTGGCCTTCCACTGGATACATTGCGGCGGGAGCTCAGCAAGCTGGACCTGCACGGCTACAGCATCGAAACACAGAAGGCGCAGCGAGGCGGGCTGGCCGCTACGAAGGTGACCGTCATGCTCGAAGAGGCCGCGCAGCCACACCGTCGCTTGCCTGACCTCACGACCCTGATCGAAGCAAGTCAGCTACACGCGAACGACAAGGCTCGAGCCGTCGCGGTGTTTCAGCGCCTCGCTGAGGCGGAGGCACGTGTGCACGGCGTCGAGCCGGACGAGATCGAGTTTCACGAGGTCGGCGCGGTCGACGCGATCGTTGACATTGTCGGCGCCGTCGCAGGTCTGCGCCTGCTCGATATCGGGCAGCTCTACTGCTCGCCCCTTCCCACGGGCGCCGGATGGGTGAAGAGCGCGCACGGACCGCTGCCCGTGCCAGCCCCTGGAACGCTCGCTCTGCTCGCACGCGCGGCCGCGCCGCTTGTTGCCGGGCCAGACATCGATAAAGAGCTCGTCACACCCACGGGCGCGGCAATCGTCGCAACCCTGGCGCGTTTCGAGCGGCCGGCAATGATCGTCCATGACGTTGGGTACGGTGCAGGATCGCGTCAACTCGACGACCGGCCAAACGCGCTGCGGCTCTGGCTGGGCAACGCACCCCATGACCAATCAGGGGCTATGTCGCTGGTGGAAACGAACATCGACGACATGTCGCCGGAGCTTCTCGGCTACGCGCAAGAACGGCTCTTTGCCGTCGGTGCAGTCGACGTCTGGTTCACGGCGATACAGATGAAGAAGAACCGCCCGGGGGTGCTCTTCTCCGCGATCTGCCCGGTCGAGCGCGAGGCTGTCGTGATCGACACTCTGCTGCGCGAGACAACAACTCTCGGCGTGCGCGTCCGCCCAATCTCGCGCCACGAAGCGCAGCGCGAAACGTTCGAATTCGAGTCGAGCCTTGGCCCGGCGACTGTAAAGGTGAAACGGCGTCCTGGAGGATCATTCGTCGCGTCGCCGGAGTTTGAAGTCTGCGCTGCAATCGCCCGTGCACGCAACCTGCCACTCACAGACGTCTACCGTGTTGTGCAAACCGAGGCGGAAGCGCAGCTTTCCACCGGCCCGCCTCCAGCTTACTAGTATTGGCCCATCGTTCTCGTCTAGGCTAGGCTTTTTCGGGCAAGCCAGAGATGGCTGGGAGGTATGAGACGATGCGCCATTTGTTCTTCGCGACCTTTGTTGCGGGCTCTTTGCTCACGTTGACGATCGCTTGCAGCAGTGACAGCGGCGACGACCACACGCACAATGACGCCACAGATGCGATCGGGCTGCCCGGAAGCAACGGAGAACACCACGGTGCGAACGAAGTTCATCTGTACATGACAGAGTATGAGATCACTGGCGAAGACGGTGCTGCGATCCCGCAGCCGGTGGCCGGCGAAGTGACGTTCGAGGTGCACAACGAGGGCGCGATCCAGCATGAGTTTGTCGTGATAAAAACGGATCTAAACGAAGGAGAGCTGCCGGTAGACGGCACGACGGTGGACGAAAACGCCACCGGCGTTGACATCGTGGATGAGATCGAGCCTTTCGATGCTGATACGGCGGAGATTCTCACTGTCGATCTCGCTCCGGGTGCGTACGTCCTGATCTGCAACATTGCCGGGCACTATGAACTCGACATGCACGCCGCGATGACCGTAGAGTAGGGGATCTCCGCGCAGCTAGCTGACTGCAGACGGCCTCATGCTATACTCGCGCGTGTATCACACCCGAAACATGGGAGGAGAGCTATGGTCAGCATGATATTCCGCGCAAAGATGAAGCCCGGTAAAGAAGATGACGCGGTTGAGAAGATGTCGCAAATGGTCGCCGCTGTTAAGGAGAATGAGCCAGGAGTCCTGTTCTACGCCTTCCATCGCCCACAAGAAGATCCGAGCGAACTTGTGTTCTTTGAAGTTTACCGAGACGACGAAGCGTTCAAGGCGCATGGAGCAACGCCCCACATGGGGGAGATGCGAAGCTCCTTCTCTGAGCTGTTTGACCCCACGACCGTGAAGCTGGAGCGCCTGGACCGTGTAGCAGGCCTCTCCCGCGGTGGCGACTAGAGCTCCTCTAGCACGAAATGCCGGATCGCCCAGGCGACGCCGCCTGCGTCGTTTGCCGGAGCAACGGCGTTGGCCTGAGCCTTCACTTCGTCTGCAGCGTTGCCCATAGCAACGCCGACGCCGGCAACTTCGAACATCGCAACGTCCGGATGTGCGTCGCCGACAGCCATGGCTTCGTCCGGTGCGATGGACAGATGATCGAAGATAACGCTTAGCCCCGTTCCTTTGTCCACACCCGCGACCGTTACCGTAACGTATGGCGTCATCGACTCGCTCCACCCTGCAGGAAAGGCGAGCATGCCGGGATACCTAGCAGCGAACGTGTTCTCTACCAACGTAACGGCTTCTTCTCCAAACGCCAGGATGCCTGTCGCAGGCGCAGTCACGAAGGGCATGTGATTCTTCTCCAGCCGCATGCCAGGCGGCAGCCGAGATGGATCGATCGACGACTCGTAACGCGTGCGCATGTAGGTCACGCCCTCGACCGACGTGTAGCTCTCCCAGCCTCGTTCGTCGCAGAACGCGGCGATGTCCCTTGCAATATCCATGGGGATCGGCAGGTGAAGAACGTTCGATTCCGCGCCAGGGGCTCTGATGTGCGCCCCATTGTGGCAGACCAAGGGCGATGTCAGTTGCAGGCGACGCGCAGTAATCAAGGCCAGCTCGTACCAGCGTGTCGTATCGATCGTTACGTGCACGCCAGCGCGTCGCGCGTCAGCGATCGCCTCCTTGTCAGCGTCACTGATCTTGAAGCCGGGGCCGAGCAGCGTCCCGTCCAGGTCCAACGCGACGAGCTTGATCATGGAAAGGCCTTCCTCTGCTCCTTCATGCTGACGAACTTGCCATGCGCTATGACGATGTGATCAAGTACCTCGATGTCTAGCAGATCTCCCGCGGCTATCGCTTGCTCTGTCATCCGAATGTCGTCGGACGAAGGCGAAGGATCACCGGACGGATGGTTGTGCACAAGGATAATACACGGCGCATTCTGTCGCAGCGCCTCCCGGAACAGCTCGCCGATTCGCACTACAGCTGTGTGGACATTCCCATGGTAGACCTCATGGTTCGCCAAGACGTGGTTGCGCGTGTTCAGCAGCAACACGCGTAGATGCTCCTGGTCCATCAGTCCCATCTCGCCTTGGACTAAATTGGCCACGTCAGCGGGGTAGCGAATAACCGGGCGCTCCTCCGGTTGGGCCGCGCCGACGCGCCGGCCCAGCTCAAGCGCTGCCTGCAGTTGCGCTGCCTTCGCCGGACCAAGTCCGCGTTCGGCACAGAGATCCGCGAAACCCGATCTCGCGAGACCGAGGAGACCATCGAAGCGTCCCAGTAACCGGGACGCGACAGCCAGCGCGCTTTCGTTCGCCTGACCGGTGCGCAGCAGGATCGCGAGCAACTCCTGGTTGGAAAGCGCCGCCGGCCCCGCATCGCGCAGCCGCTCACGCGGACGATCGGTCGCTGGCAGATCGCGAATGCGTGCCTGGTATCGAGGCTCGCTTTCGTTGCTCATGAAGCGCTCTCTTTCGAGACGATCTCTACCGATTCCACGGTGGACGTGTGCGGATAGTGTACAACGCGAACGGTGTCACCCAACTTGATATCGACGAACTCCTTCGGGTCCAACCTGAATACGTTGTTCTCAACAAAGACGTAGCCATTGCGAAAGAGCAAGAACTCGTTGCGGCTCCACCGCCGCGCGACGACACCCACAGTTTCCACTTTGCCAGCGAAGAGATCGCGGATGGACTGTACCACCTGGTAACCCAGCAGAAGCGTTACGAAGCCGAACAGGGCGATGCCAATGCCTTTGCTCGCTTCGAAACCTTCCGTAACGCCATCAGCAATGACAAAACCCAGCGCCGACGCAGAGAGCGCGAAAAACGGCGAGAACAGCAAGCCGTTTCGGAGCACAGTCATGCGCACAGAGGAACGCCGTGCCTCCATGTCAATGTGTCCTACGGGAGAGTCAGTATCTGGCCGGGGGTAATGTCGTCGTCTACGGAAGAAAGGCCGCTAGCCGCCGCAATCTGCGTTGCGTAGTCGAACGTAGCGACGCCTGGAGGAGCGAAGCGCTCCGCAATGCTGAGAAGCGTATCACCGTCCAGAACTTCGTATGGCTGAGAAGTGTCTTCGGGCGTCTCTGTAGCTCGCTCTGGCGTAGCCTGTCCGGCGATCGTCGCAGCGGGCCTGCTAGTTGGGCGGGGCGTGCGGGTGCGCGCAATCTGGGTCGCAGCAGCAGTCGGGCTATCGTTCACGACCACTTCTCCTCCATCACTGGAGCCAGGCGGCCGGACGATCAGCCAGAGCGCGATCGCGCTGCCAAGGAGTAGCGCAAGCAGCGATCCGCGATAGACGTTGAAGGAGGGCAGCGAACTCGCTGGACTCAGGCATTCAGCGCAGAGGTCGCCGCCGTGGACTTCGCAGAAGACTCGCGCGCACCGACGACACTGGCGTGTCGCTTCGTTGGAGCAGGCATAGCACTCCATCTGCCTGACTATAACAGGCGAAACGAACGCTTGCTACCTGTATCCCAACAGATGCTACGAAAGCTCGATCGTCGCTCCCGCTTCTTCCAGCTTCTTCTTGACGTTCTCGGCGTCTTCCTTGCCGATGTCTTCCTTGACGGCCACTGGGGCGCTTTCGACAAGGTCCTTCGCTTCCTTAAGTCCGAGCGTCGTCACTTCGCGGACCGCCTTAATCACATTGATCTTATTTGCGCCCACGTCCTTGATAGTCACTGTGAACTCTGTCTTCTCTTCTGCGGCCTCGGCAGGAGCGCCCGCGCCTCCGCCACCAGCCGCTGCAGGCGCATATGCCATCGGCGCGGCCGCCGTGACGCCGAACTCTTCCTCGATCATCTTGTTCAGATCGCGAAGCTCTATCGCGGTCAGCTCCTTGATAATGTCGAATGCCTGATCTATTTTCGTTGCCATGTCTCCGCCTCTCTACAATGTGCTACCTAGTGAGCGTGTTCGTTCCTTTATGCCTCGGCTTCTTCAAGCTGCCTGGCTCGCGAGTCCAAGAGGTTGGCTAGTGAGCGTACATTGCCACTCAGCAGGCCTGCTAAGCGCGTGACCGGTGCCTGGAGCAGACCGACGAACTGACCAAGCAGTACTGGCCGCGTCGGTAGGCTCGCCAGATCTTGCAGGTCGGCTAGACTCAAGAGCTGGCCGTCCATGACGCCCTTGCGAACGGCAAACGAGTTGCGCGCCGTACGCATGTACTCGGTCACAGCCTTTGAAGCGGCAGCCACGTCGTCGTAACCGAAGAATACTGCTGTTGGGCCTTCGACGAGTTGCGCAACCTCCGGCCTGCCGGCAGCATGTGCCGCGCGTAGGAACAGCCTGTTCTTGACAACCTTCACGTCCACGCCGGCATCTCGTGCCGCGCGGCGCAGCGCGTTCATCTCGATCATGCTTAGGCCGCGGTACTCGGCAGCTATCGTGATGGCTGACCGCTCGATGCAGTCGCGCAGCGATTCGACGGTTTCAATCTTCTTCTGTGTTGGCATCCCTTACTCCAAAATACAAGCGCCCTGCCAGCAGACAGGGCGCGAGCAAGCCTAGTCATCTGTTCGCCCGCGGGGGCGGGCGTTCGTCTCTTGCTCTTCACCTCGGCGGGCGCTATCGCATTATCCCTCCACGGAAGGACCCGCTGTCTTTGGCTCTGGCATGGTGCCAGACACAGCGAGCAGGCGCAAGACGCCAAGCTTGGCACTGCTGAACGTCCTTCAGTACCATAAATCCGCTGTGACGCCCTGGACAAACGTCCGCCATTGGTGGCTGAACGCCCTCAACGTAGGTCCGATTATCCTCTTACTGGCTCTCCTGCCTTCGGTCTCGTACGTCGATCACTGGTCGGAGTTCGCTTCGTCCGTCTCCGGGAAAACGGCGTCTGAGATAGAACTCGACATCGGAGAGCAGTCCCCCTCGGGCGTTAGGCAGCGTGATCCGACGTCAGGCGTCTGGTCCGCGATGCACCACCACCAAAGCCACACTCGCCCGGATCCGCCAAGCGCCGTCGCGCTCGCAGATTCCTTGGATCCAGCTCGCTCTGGGACACGTGCCAAGCCCGTTCGATCGTCAGGCGGCAGCCCCGAAGACACGAGCCACGTGGCGCACTGTCACGCGAACGTCGCTACCTGCTCCGATCAGCCGGTGCCGGCCGACCTTCGTTTATTGCAGGCGATAATCGAGCTCGAACAACCCGACCTCGTCGAGACCGCTAGGCATGATCCTCAGATAGGCGTCGCAGGATATGTTTCCTCGATTCCGACTGAGCCACCACGGCAGTTCGCCTAGATATCCAGGCGCGTCAGACAACATGTGATTTTTAGGCGCGGGGCTCAAGGGAACGCACCGCCAAGAGAGGCACGTAAAACAGATGATAGGCAAGATGATGGGAGCGCTGGGCCTGGCGCTCGGAATTACACTTCTCGTGCCAGCGCTGGCCCTTGGCCACGCTGACTACGACCACTCCACCCCCAACGATGGCGAGACCGTCACGACATCGCCGTCGCGGGTGGACGCGTACTTCACAGCGGACATGGACACATCGGGTACGAACAGTCTCAACGTCAAGAACTCCAGTGGGGCGGACGTCGACAACAATGACGCGACGGTTGACTCAGCAGACGCCACCCACATGTCGATCACGCTGCAGTCCGGTCTCGCCAACGGCACCTATACGGTCGAATGGGCGACTCTGTCAGCCGAGGACGGTGAAGAGGACAGCGGAACCTTCAGCTTCACCGTTCAGGTACCGTCGGGAACGACCCCCGTCGGAGGGGCCACGCCGGCACCTGGCGCGCCAACGACCGGCTACGGGCAGCAAGGCGAGCACGAAGGCAGCGGCATCCTGACAGCCCTCGTCCTCGCGTTGATAGGGATTGGCGGCACGGCGATGGGCGCAAGCCTAGTCCTGCGAGGCCGCGGACGTCCAGCGTAAGCATCATCGGTTGAGGCACAGACCAGCCCATCTCCCGCCGTAACGGCGGGAGATGGGCTGTAGATTCGCTCATTGCTTGACTTGACGGAATTACGCTCCCTATACTGAGCTGCTAGCCCCGACGTGTCGGGGGCTAATGTTTGTTTGGGCCCAGAATGCTGGGCGCCCCGACACGGGACAACGGGCCCGCGTGGCGCAACGGTAGCGCAACCGATTTGTAATCGGTAGGTTAGTGGGTTCGAATCCCCTCGCGGGCTCCACAGCTCTGGAGGGATGGGTGAGTGGCTAAAACCGCCGGTCTGTAAAATCGGTGCCCTGACGGGCTACGCAGGTTCGAATCCTGCTCCCTCCACCAGCGAGAGTTGACGCCAGGCGTTGGAGACGCCAAGATCAGGAAATCCAGCTCTGGCGTAAGGCGTGCCCACATAGCTCAGTTGGTAGAGCACGCCCTTGGTAAGGGCGAGGTCATCGGTTCGAGTCCGATTGTGGGCTCCAACAACAACGAGTCGCGAGGGCAGGTCACCAGAGGCTGGCAACATATGACGCATATTCGCCGGCCCCTGAGAGGTTCGGAAGGAACAAGGAGGAAGACACATCATGGCTAAGCAGAAGTTCGAGCGGAACAAGCCCCACCTTAACGTGGGGACTATCGGTCATGTTGACCACGGGAAAACCACGCTCACTGCAGCTATCACGAAGGTCCTGTCTTACAAAGGCTGGGCCCCCTACCGAGACTTCTTCAGCATCGACAATGCACCGGAGGAGCGCGAGCGGGGTATTACAATCGCCATCGCGCACGTAGAGTACGAGAGCGCGAACAGGCATTACGCTCACGTCGACTGCCCTGGTCACGCCGACTACATCAAGAACATGATCACCGGAGCGGCCCAGATGGACGGCGCGATCCTGGTGGTCGCAGCACCGGACGGCCCGATGCCCCAGACGCGCGAGCACATCCTGCTCGCCCGCCAGGTCGAGGTGCCGAGCATTGTCGTCTTCCTGAACAAGTGCGACATGATGGACGATCCCGAGCTGCTGGATCTTGTCGAGCTCGAACTGCGCGAGCTGCTGAGCAAGAACAACTACCCGGGCGATGACATACCGATCATCCGCGGGAGCGCGCTGAAGGCGATGGAGTGCACAAGCGAGGACCCTGATCACGAAGACTACAAGGCTATCTGGGAGCTGGTAAATGCCCTTGACGAGTACATCCCGATGCCGGAGCGCCCGAAGGACAAGCCCTTCCTCATGCCGGTCGAAGACGTTTTTGGCATCAAGGGCCGCGGAACCGTCGTTACGGGCCGCGTCGAACGCGGTATAGTCCATGTAGGGGACGAGATAGAGATCATTGGGCTCAAGGAAACGACAAAGACCACTGTGACGGGCGTCGAAATGTTCAAGAAGATCCTGGATGAGGGCGAGGCGGGCGACAATGTCGGCTGCCTCCTTCGTGGTGTTGAGCGTGAAGACGTCGAGCGCGGCCAGGTTCTCGCCGCTCCCAAGTCGATCACGCCGCACAGCTACTGTGAAGCCGAGGTTTACGTCCTATCCAAGGACGAAGGTGGCCGCCATACCCCGTTCTTCAAGGGCTATCGTCCGCAGTTCTACATCCGCACCACGGACGTCACCGGCGCCATCGAGCTGGAAGAAGGTGTCGAGATGGTGATGCCGGGCGACAATACCAAGATGAAGATCCGCCTGGGGCAGCCGATCGCGATGGAGGAAGGCCTGCGTTTCGCCATCCGCGAAGGTGGCCGGACCGTAGGCGCCGGTGTAATCACCAAGATTCTGGAGTAGAACGTGGCGAAGAAGGAAGACCGCAGCCCTGTGACGCTGGCCTGCTCCGAATGCCGAGAGCGGAACTATTCGACTGGAAAGAACCGCCGGAACGACCCCGATCGTCTGGAGTTAAAGAAGTACTGTCCGCGCTGCAGAGCGCATCATCCGCATCGAGAGGTACGCTAGGAAGTATGAACCGCGCGCTTAGGCGGCATCCACAGGTCGCGAAGCCCGGCGAGGGCTCACAGAAGGCCCCTCTCGTAAAGACTGGGGGGGTGGCCGTCGACCGCAGCCGACGCGCGAAAAGCGGGGCTTCTGGGGGTTTTTGCGTCCGCATTGGGCGGTGGAGATCGTCAGCGAGCTACGCAAGGTCACCTGGCCAACGCGTGAAGAGACCTGGTACCTCACGCTCGTCGTCCTGATCGTGGCCGGTGCTATCGGCATCTTCCTGGGCGGTGTGGACATGTTTTTCAACTGGGTGGTCAACAACACCCTGCTTCGCTGACGTAGGAGACCATGGTTACAGAGCCGGACAAGACACAGACCGCTCTTGCGGAGGAAGCGGACGAAGAAAAGCCGCACTCGGAAATTCCAACCGAAGAGGAAGCGTTCGCGCCCGGACGCGTCTGGTACATCATCCACACGTACTCCGGGCATGAGAACAAGGTGAAGACCAACCTGGAGCATCGCATCGCTTCGATGGACGCCCAGGACCTAATCTACCGCGTTGTTGTGCCGACTGAGGACGAGATTGAGATCCGCGACGGCCAGCGACGCACTGTTTCGAAGAAGATCTTTCCGGGTTACATACTCGTCCAGATGATCGAACTCCGCGAAGACGATCAGCAGTCCAACCGCGCCTGGTTCGTGGTTCGTAACACACCCGGGGTCACCGGTTTCGTGGGCTCTGGCAGCAGACCGGTACCGCTGGAGCCAGAAGAGGTACGCAGTATTCTCCGTCAGATGCGCGTTGAGGAGCCACGCATCAAGGTCGGCTTCCAGATCGGCCAGAGCGTGCGGATCGTTGACGGTCCGTTCCAGGACTTTGTCGGTCAGGTCGACGACCTCAACTTGGAAAAGGGCAAGGTGAAGGTGCTGGTCTCTTTCTTCGGGCGAGAAACGCCCGTGGAGCTGGACTTCTTGCAAGTGGAGCGGCTCTAACAGATGGCGAAGAAAGTACGCGCGATAATCAAACTCCAAATCGAAGCCGGCAAGGCGAACCCCGCACCGCCTGTCGGCCCGGCGCTCGGTCAGCACGGGGTCAATATCATGGGCTTCTGCAAGGAGTACAA
>JBKKBW010000468.1:0-4193 GCA_046713635.1 Dehalococcoidia bacterium | reverse complement strand
ATTTGCTCCTTGAGCGAGTCGGCCTGCACGCCCAGCGGCAGCAGGGCGGCCTCAATATCACGCGCCGCCTGCTTCGCTGCCCCGGGATCTTCAAGGCTGATAAGGTGGACCGATAGGATCGGGTCGCCGTAGACCTCATCGAACGTATCTTTCGGCACGAACACGCCGAAGAACGTTGCGCTGGCGCCGAAGTCAATCACGCCTATCACCTGCACGTCGGAGCGCGCTAGCGACACAGCGTTCTGCAGCGCCACCGTGATCGGCTTGAACACCTTGTCCTCCGGCTCGATCCCTGAAATAGCGAAGCTCGTGTCATCGAAGTTGAAGCCCCCGCCTTCGACTGTGAATCGATCGACTACAGCGACGTCCGGACGCGTAGCGAGCGCCTGCCAGCCCGCTTCGTCGCTGTCGAAGCCCTCGGCGCGCGCGCTTAGGCCGATCTTGCTCGCAGACAGGAACCCATCGTTCACACCGACGACGGGATAGCGTCCAAAGTCCGGCTCTCCCGGCCCGGCAAGCTCGGCGACACGCGCCTCGCCGGCAACGTCCATCCGTCCCTGGGCACGAAAGGTATTCGCCACGGTCGATGAGCTGGCGATTCGTAACGCCGCGTCCAGATCGGGGATCGGGTTGCTCGGGTTCTCCTGCACGATCACATCCCAGCCACCACGCGCCGAATCCGCTAGGAAGAGCCGGTCGAAGTTGGTGTTCATCGTCGACATCATCGTCAGCGCAAAGATCACCAGCGAAATCATCGCGAGCGTCATGCCAGTGCGGAACTTGCTCGCCAGCGGGTACGCCACAGCCGTGCGAACCGCTGGCAGAATGCCGCTGAAGAGTCCTCCAATCAGGGATACCACCAGGAGCACGATGTCGGCGTTGTACACCAGCGCGAACGTGGCAGCGGAGACCATCGCGACGCCGCTAAGAAAAAACATCTCTACATCGCCATTGAGCTGACCAAAGAGAAACTCAAGCCGGCCCCCGGCGATAAGCCCCCAAAAGACAAGAAGGAACCCGGAGAGTGCCGTTAGGACGGGCCGCTCCGGTAGGTTGGCGAAGCGAAGCAGGACGGCGACGCCGGCAGTTATCAACGTTGCCCCGAGGGCGAACGGGAACGCTATATCCCCGTTCAAACCGAGCAAGGCCAAGAGCGCCCCAATTACCAGGGAGAGGATGCCCGTTAGCAGCCAGCGCCAGCCCATACGCCGGCCGGCGGGCTCCGGGATATCGCGGATCGCCCGGACAATGTTTAGGTTCGAGACCCGCCATGAGGCGAAGATGACGGTGACAAACGTCAGCACAACACCCAGGCTGTACGAAATGACCAAGCTGCGCGCCGTAACGTACGGCTCGATGTCGAAGTCGAACTGAGAAAAGATGCGGGCCATCAGACGTGTGATCACGAAGGATACACCGACACCTAGGCCCGCGCCCACGGCCGCCGAGAGGATATTGTACGCCATACCCTCTGCGAGGAACATTTGAATCAAGTGGCCGCGATTCATCCCGACCGCGCGTGCCATCCCCAACTCCGACTTCCGTTCCGCCGCGAGCATCACGAAGATCATCACGATCAGCAGCATGCCGGACGCGATCGAAAACAGACCGAAGATGACAAAGAATGTCGCCATGAAGTTGCCGGCTTCCTCGGAGCTCTCAACAAGATCGCGCTTCGCATCATACGCAACGACTTCGGCGCTAGCCGCTGGCCCGATCCGGAACGCCGCGCCTAGGCTGGCCATCACCTCGTCCGTCACGTCCAGACCGTCGCGGACGCCACCGGCGTTCGAAATGGCTATCAGGTTCACTTCGTCAGGGCGGTCTAGCACCCGCTGGAGCGTATCCAGGCGAGTGACAATACCTTCAGCCTTGCCGAAGTCGCCCACGCCCCCGAGCATGTTGTCCTTCACGATGTCCACGACTGTGAAGTCGGTCGGCAGGCTATTGGCGTAGACCTGAACGGTATCGCCAATCTTCGTGTCCAGCTGGTCGGCGGCGCTGTCGTTCATGTAGATCTCGTCGTCGGCCAGGGACGCGGGATCGAGCACGTCGCCCGTCTTCGTTGAAATGACGTCGGGGAAGCCTTCCATGGATGCGATGTCCAAGCCAGCAAAGTTGACGTCCGGCTCGCTCTGGCGGCTCGTCGGGTTAATCACGGGCACTTCGGACCACATGATCGGCAGGACGCCGTCGATGTTCGGATCGCCTGCGAGGGCCTGCTTAATCGGCGCGACATCGTCCGCCGGAATTGTCGACTGGATGTCGCGCGGCCCACCTTCTTCTTCGCCGCTTCGCTGCACGAACTCATCGACGTGGCCCAGCAGCCGGTACGACGTCGCACTCAGACTATGGTCGACGGTGTCACCCGTGGTAAAGGCCGCTGAAATGATCAGCGTACTCAACATTAGGCCAATGATGATCAGCACGGTCTGCGCGGGGCGCCGCGGTATGTTCCGCAGGCCTATGAAGAACATGATCCGGTTACGAATGATGACGTACGCGACAAACGACAGTGCCACGCCAAGCAGCGCAAGCAGCACCAACATGATGCTGTTCATCGGAATGCCGAACAGGTCTTGCATGCCTACACCGCTGCGAGTTTCGACCGCGCCCGCCCGCGCTCCGTTATCAACTCGTTGACGATCTCGCCGTCCTTCATCGTGATGATGCGGTCGGTCTGTTCCGCAATCTCTCGCGCGTGCGTCACAATCACGAAGGTGAGGTCCTGCGACGTGTTGAGCTCCACCATCAGATCGATTATCTCCTGCGCGTTCTCTGAGTCCAGATCGCCGGTCGGCTCATCCGCCCAAACGATCGCCGGGTTGTTCACCAGGGACCGCGCGATGGTCACACGCTGGCGCTGCCCACCTGACAACTCGGATGGCCGGTGCGTTGCGCGATCTCCAAGGTGTACCCGCTCGAGGGCGGTCATAGACCGGTCGCGCGCCTCCTTGGCCTTCACGCCGCCAACGAGAAGCGGCAACTCCACGTTCTCGACTGCGGAAAGTACGGGCAGCAGGTTATAAAACTGAAACACAAAGCCCATTCGCCTGGCGCGGTACTCCGATTTCTTGTTATCCGACAGATCGTTGATATCGACGCCTTCGATTCGTACGAGGCCTCCGTCGATCGCGTCTAGACCGCTCAGACAGTTGAGGAACGTTGTCTTCCCGCAGCCAGACGGGCCCATGATCGCCAACATCTCGCCACGCGGCACCAGCAGCGAAACGCCGCGAAGCGCGCGTACCTCTACCTTGCCCGTGTCGTAGGTTCGGACGACATCAGTTGCTTCGATGATCTGTTGAGTCTGTTGCTGATGCTCAGTCGTTTGGGCCACGCAGATCCTCCAGTAATCGTCCGTTGCTCAGGCTACCGAAGGAACATCGCAGTGGCCAACCGACGTGCCGATGCTAGAATGCCTGCGTAGGAGGATGGATGCGAGACATCGAGGCCGTACACGCGGCATCGGAAGCCCGAGGTCCCACGGCAAAAGGCGTCATCAACGCCGAGAGCGCGCAGCGAGTTGTCCTCGTACTCCTCGCCATGTGGACGCTCCTCTCCGGCCTGGCGCTGACGTTCTTCCAGGATGCCTCCGACGCGACGATTGGTGGCGGCTTACAAGGTGGCCAGGGTGCTGCGGCCCAGCGTCTGCTGGGCGTTCACCTGCTGGTCCTGGCGCCGCTGTACGGGCTCCTGGCCTGGGAGCCTCGCCGCTTTCGGCTGCTCCTCTGGGTACCCTATGCCGCGCAGGCCGGCGTCGTCCTCACGACGATGTATGACATCGCCTCGCGTGATCGCTCGTTCGCGGACGCAGCGCTGCCGCTGATCGTTGCGATCGTTTTCCTCGCGCTCTTGCTCTACGTCACCTTCGCCGGCCGAAACGCGCCGGACCCCGAAATGAAGCTTATTGAAGGCCAGGTCGCCGAACGCCCTGTTGAGGCGCTACCGGAGCAACCCGCGCCGGAGTAATTCGACCGCTGCTTTCTCGGCCAACTTCTCCAGATCCGCTCCGGCCGTCTCCATCGATTCGTCCGACATGGCATTGGAGCCAAGCGCGAAGACAGCGTCGAACGCACTCGCAACATCATCGTCTGCAACGTTTCCGACGATCGCCACTGGCGCCTTTGCTCGGGCCCGCGCCGCTCGAGCTACGACGAACGTGGTCTTGCCGAAGCCGCGCTGCCGATCGA
>JBKKBW010000467.1:0-2751 GCA_046713635.1 Dehalococcoidia bacterium | reverse complement strand
TCTTCAAGAAGCCCGCGAAGGGCGCCGAGACGTCCGTCTTCCTGGCCAGCTCGCCGGACGTGGATGGTGTGACGGGCAAATACTTCGCCGACTGCAAGGAGAAGCAGCCTACTGCTGCCGCGCAGGACGACGCTGCGGCGAGCCGCCTATGGGAGATCAGCGAGTCGTTGGTGGCGGCGGTTCAGTCGCCGGCTGGGAGGTAACGATCGGCGTCACCGGCGTCCGGTTCGCGCAGTGTGCTCGCCGCAATGATGCCGGAGGTTGCCGCGCCGCCGCCAATCAGCAGCAAGAGGACACGGCTTAACATCGGGAGACCTTTTCCCGCGAAGACGGCGACAGCGGCGTCGAGCGCATCGACAAGCACGCCTGCTTCGATCCAGCCGCGCAACGGACGGCCGCGCCGGTCAGCGATTAGCGCGCCTGCGCCAAGCGCGACGTCTCGTACGCCGATCGTGCGGACGGCTGCCGTACCACCCGGCGCATCGACAAGGCTGCCAAGAAACACCCGCCCGATCAGCTTCGGCGCGAGAAGCGCCACGATGCCCACGGCCGTCCGTCCGATGGCAAGCGTGCGAACGGTAGCCATTGGATCGACTACGCTGCGTTCCATCATGTCGACAGTGTAGCGAGTAGGGACACGTACCGTCTCTCCAGCGCCAGCCCATCCGCCAACGAAAGGTCCAGCCCGCGCAGGACGGCTTCTTTAGCGTACGAGAGCGCGCGCGGCGGCCGCGCGGCGAGGACGCGCGCCCATTCGTCCGCGGCGGCGTCGAGCTGACCGCGCGGGACGACGCGCTGGACGAGCTTCCGCTGATAAGCTTCGTACGCATCGATGGGATCGCCGGAGAGGATCATGTGCAGCGCGACGCCCGGCGGCACGGTGCGTGGCAGCGTTTGCGTGCCACCCGCCGACGGGATGTAACCTAGCGAGACCTCCGGCAGACCAAAACGCGCATCGTCCGCTGCGACACGCAGGTCACAGAGGAGCGACATCTCGCAACCGGCGCCAAGCGCGTAGGCGTGCACCGCGGCGATTGTCGGCTTCGGCATGTGGAGGAGCAGCGACCAGAGGTCGCGTTCGTGGCGCGCGCGGCGCGCTTCGACGTAGGACGGCGCCGTGCCGAAGTCGGCGATGTCCGCTCCCGCGCAGAACGCATCGCCAGAGCCGCGCACGATTAGCACAGGGGCATCGGGATCGTCGCGGAACGCCTCGAACGCAGACCAGAGTTCGTCGCGCATCGCAAGGTCGATGGCGTTCAGCTTCTGCGGCCGGTTGAGCGTGAGCCGGACGATGCCGCGTTCGTCTTTGTCGTAGAGGATGGCGCTCAATGGGCTGACCCTTCGACAAGCTCAGGGTGGCGAAGGAGATGCATGGCTACAGATCGCAGATGAACGCGCCGTTGCGTCGCCGGACGCGCAGCGCGCCGTCCCGAGCGAGCTGCGCGCGGGCGAGGCGCAGGAACTCCACGCGCACCGCCTGCTGCTCGTGCTTCTCCATCATGGCCGGCTCCCACTTCGGCCAGAGCGCCTCGACATCGTTTGCGTCCGAGATCACCATCTCGCCTGGCCATTCCTTCAAATCGACCTTCGGGAAGTGTCGCCGCACGTGCGCACCCCCGGTCTCCAGATCGAAGCGGTACGCAATGTCGTGGTCGGGGTCCTCACGGCCGAGCGCGGCGCGGATGGCCTGCGAGACTAACTCACCGCACTCCGCTTCGTGATCGGGCGCGTTCGTCGCCGCAACGAGACGGCCGCCCGGCTTGAGACAACGCTTGATCTCTGCCAGCGCGACGTCAATGTCGCGCATGAAGTAAAGCGTCCAGCATGTGGCGACGACGTCGAACACACCATTGCGAAACGGCAGGCGCTCCATATCGCCCATCAGCAGCCGCACGCGATCGCCGTGCTCCTTGTAGGCGCGTCCGGCGAAGCCCGGTGACATGTCGAGGCCGTATAGCTGTCCATCAGGCAACTCCTTCTTCAGCTCTTCGAGTAGCCATCCCGCGCCGAACCCCAACTCGATGACGCGGCTACCAGGCTTTACCCGCTCGCGGACAGCATCTACTAGACCAGCCACGACGATCGGTGGATCAGTCGCGCAGCGTTCGACGAGGCTGAGGCCCTGGTCACCCCAGTCCTTGTTGGCGAAGCGCTCCTGCGCGGCAAGCTTGGGATCGGTAGTGCCCATGCGTAGATACTACAAGTTCGAGGTTCGAGGTTTGAAGTTCGAGGGCAAGCATCTTCCGGGATGCTACCTGCCCTTAAATTGAGGATCGCGCTTTTCCAGGAACGCGCTCACGCCCTCGGCACGGTCGTCGGTCGTCTGTAAGATGACCGTGAGGTCCGTCTCGTAGCGCAGCGCCTGATCGAGCGGCTGCTCCAGCCCGCGCCGGACAGCTTCTTTCGCGTAGCGTAGCGCGAGCGGCCCGCGAGAGGCCATGCGCAACGCGAGCGCTTCCGCTTCAGCAAGCAGTTTGTCCCGCGGGTGCACCGCGCTGAACATGCCTATCCGAAGCGCCTCGGCTGCGTCGATGCGCTCACCAAGCAGGATTAGCCGCAGCGCTTCGCCGCGACCGACCAGGCGCGGGAGACGCTGCGTGCCGCCGGCCCTAGGGAGCAGCCCCTGCTCCGTCTCTGGCAGCGAAAAGCGCGCGCCCTCGGCGGAGAGGCGGACATCGCAGGCGAGCGCGAGCTCTAGCCCGGCACTGCTCGCATCGCCGTTCAGCACGCAGATAACGGGCTGCCCCATCG
>JBKKBW010000466.1:0-2684 GCA_046713635.1 Dehalococcoidia bacterium | reverse complement strand
CATCAACTACGGCCCGGCGGTGTTCTACAACATCCGCAGTCTGGTGCCCGGCGATGCGATCGAGATCCGGCTCCAGAGCGGGACGGTCTACAACTACCGAGTGACGGACGCGCCGCGTAACTTCAGTGCCAACCCGACGCAAGAGGAGCTCGTCGGTATCATTGGGGCAACGGAGCAGGAGGTCATAACGTTGATAACCTGCGGCGGCACGTTCAACTCCTCTACGGGCGAATACGATGAGCGCACCATAGTTCGGGCAGAGCGCGTACTTGAGGCGCCAAGCGTGCGAGGGCAATAGGATGCGCTCCATGAACGTACGAAGGAACGGGAATCCCCCACATCGGCGGTGCGATAGATGAGTGCCGCTCGCAGCCGCGACAACGGGCGCTGGGTCTGGCGGACGCTGCTAGGGGTAGGGTCGGCTGCGCTTGTCGCAGCAGGTGTCTTGCTGACGCTGACGCTCACCGGCGTCATAGACACGAGCAGCTATGCGGGCCCGGGCGCCCCCACGCCGTTCGAAAGCACATATACGCCGCCCGCTACGGCCGTCCCGCTGCCGACGCCGAGTGACGCGCCGATCACTCGGCTTGTCATTCCGAAGTACGCCATCGACGCGCCTGTTCAAGTAAAGGGCGTTGACGCGAACAACGTGATGGTCTCGCAGGACGGGCCCACCAACGTTGCCTGGTACGACTTCAGCGCGAAGCCCGGCCACGGCGCTAACGCGGTGTTCTCCGGACATGTCGACTACATCGACTACGGGCCGGCGGTATTCTGGCACCTGGGTGATCTCGTGGCCGGCGACACCGTCGAAGTGCACCTGGAAGACGGGACGATTTACACGTACAGCGTCGACAGCCTCCACGTCGTTTCGTCCAGTCCGACGCAAGACGAGCTGCTCGACATCCTGGGCGCCACGACAGAGGACGTGATCACGATGATTACTTGCAGCGGGACGTTCGATGCAAGCACGGACCAGTACGATCAGCGGACAGTTGTGCGCGCCCGCCGCATGTTGGAGCCGCCGGCCGCTCAAGCGCCGTAGCCCTCCCCCTTTGCTATAGTTGTGCCGGAGAGGTGTCCGAGTGGTTGAAGGTGCCGCTCTCGAAAAGCGGTGTGGTCGCAAGGCCACCGTGGGTTCGAATCCCACCCTCTCCGCCACCCTGAGACGCTCCGCCATTGGGTAGTTACAGCCAGATGGAGATGACATTACACAGCTTGGTGCATAGCCGACACCTGGCCGACGGAGAGGTGCTGGAGCGGCCGAACAGGCACGCCTGGAAAGCGTGTAGAGGAGCAATTCTCTCGTGGGTTCGAATCCCACCCTCTCCGCCAACCACTCGTTGGACGCGAACATGCCGCCCTTGAGGCGGCATTCTTTCGCTTTGAGGTCGTGGAAGTGTGGGGGCGGGAGCTACTTGGGTTCGTCGCCTGTCAGTTCCTGGTAACGGGCCAGCTTTTCCCTCTCTGCTTGCTGGCTGGCAATCCGACCCTCCAGCGTCGCTTCACGCCACCTCGCCTGCACGGAGCCGATCAGGCCTTGTGAGGGGCCTTCTGGCGCGTTCTGGATGGCCTGAGCGGCCTCGGATGGCCGGGCCGCCAGTTGCCGGACAAGGGCAACGGCTCCGGCCGCTCCGGCTAGCCCACCTACGATCACCCCGAGCACCAGGCCGGGGCCTCTTTTCCTTGCCGGCTGCTTCTCCTCGCCGTTGTCGCGGGCCGCTTTGTCAGGAGACTCATCTTCGGAGTCTTCCTCTTCGGTGACCGTCATCTCGCCCGTCGCCGGATCGATCTCAATCTCGATCTCCCGGTCACCAACCTCGACCTCGACTTCGATCTTGTCGTTTTTCTTCCTGGCCATTGTGATCCTTAGGGCTGTTTGTTGCGCCGGCCGGAGATTCCGGCGAGCACGCCGAACATGCGCCGGGCGCCTGCAACCGCCGCTGACACGCGGACTACGGGCGTAACGGCGTTCTCGCTGATGAACGTTACAGTCCCCTGAACGCGCTTCGCAGCGATCTTCCCTTCGTGCGCCATGGGAGTTACCTCGTCTTTGAGAAGGGTTTGCGCGGAACCAATCAGGCCCTTGGATGCCAGGCCTACGACAACGGTGATGATGAAGGCTGCGAGCAGTAGCAAGATGAACAGCGACCCTGCGGCGATGATGACGATATCGCGAGCGTCAGCGAGACTAAGAAAGGTGGTCAACGTACGTGCCTCTGTTATGAGAAATGCTCGGCCACAGTAGCGGCCGACTTGCGTTCTGTCAAGCGCTGGGACGTGTCGATGATTCCACCGCCGAGCACCTCATCTCCTTTGTAGAAGACGGCGGCCTGGCCTGGCGCGACGGCGCGCTGCGGCCGCTCGAACATGACCTCGGCGCGGCTATCGTGGACGTGCACGATGGCGGGCGTGCTCGTCGAGCGATAGCGAACCTTCACGTCCGCGGCGAACTCATTGCCTGGCGGCTCGCCCGCAACCCATCGGAGCGACTCCGCCGTAAGCGACTCGCTGTACAGCTCGTCTTCCGGCCCGATCGTTATCACGTTGAACTGCGGGTCGATCTCCGTCACGAACCGTCGCTCGCCCGCGGCGATGCCTAAGCCGCGACGCTGGCCGATCGTGTAGGCAGCGACGCCGCGATGCTGGCCGACGATTGCTCCTGCGCTATCGACGATGTTGCC
>JBKKBW010000465.1:0-3019 GCA_046713635.1 Dehalococcoidia bacterium | reverse complement strand
ACACGAAGAACTTGCACAACTCGGCCAATTTTCTGGAAGAGCACCAGGAGAGTCTGATCAAGGGAGCCGGCGCGGCAATTATGGCGAAGATCCAGCAAGACCCTCGTGCGGCAGCGGCGATGGCCGTCACCATGCAGCAGGCCAAAGAGCAGGCAGAGCGCGCCGCACGGCGGTCGAAAAGCTCGCCGGGGTAGTGGTGCCTGCGCGTCCCGAACTCAACGCGCGCTCGCGGGGTTGGCTGCGCCACATGTGGCGCAAGGCGACGACACCCGACGACTGGAGCCGCACCGGGGAGCCGCGATCGTGGTGGGACCGCTACAGCACGGCGCCGATGCTTAACTTCCCGCGCTTCGATCTCTCCGAGTCGAGTTACCCCCTCGCCCTCATGGCCGACGCCACGCCCGCCTGGCGCGAAGTATACGCGCAGATCCTCGACCAGCTCATCGCGCGCCACACGACCTTCTGGGCAGCCGTCGATTGGCTGACCTACATCGGCCACGATCCCAAACGCCGTGACTATCCACAGGAGTGGAAGGGTTTCCTCGTGCCAGAGCATCTCTGGGGCGAGTACGATGCGCCCGGCTGGACTGCCAACGGCGTCGCACCGTGGGATCTTCAGCCGGACCCGATCGGCTCGGACGGGAACCTCTTCTTCCGCGGATTCCTCAACCTCATGCTCGCAATCCATCGCTACGTGTCGGGCGATAACAAATGGGACGTCCCCTTCCCCGTAGCAGGTCTAGAGGATGCGACATTTCAGTGGACACATCCACGTATCGCTGACTTCCTATCGACGCAGTGGGAGCAACGGCCAGAAGGCCCCCACTGCGAGAACACGAAGATCTGGCCGTTCTGCTTGTCGGCTGCCGGCCTGGGTCTGCAGCTTACCGATCGCGTCAACGCGACATCACACTACTGGGTCGTTGAGCGCTGGTTCGAGGAATTTCTCAAGAAGAAGTACATGGCCGTGACTCCGGATGGCCGCATGGAATGGATGGCGCTCTACTACGATCCGGAGATCGATCACCTTCAGAGCCCGAACCCGCTCATGGGCCTTGCGCCGTGCTGGTACATCATCCCGCAGGATCGCAAGCTCGCGGAGGTCGTCTACCAAACCGTTGTCACGATCTTGGGCTGGAACGATCCGGCCGTATCGCTGCAGCGCCCGCCAGATATGCGCTTTCTCACCATGGGCCTCGTGCTGGCGCAGGAGATGGGCGACGACGTCACGGTTGCGCACCTCCGTCCTGCCGTCGAGGAGTGGTGCGAGCCGCGCTTTTTCGGAGAGGACGAGTTTGGCTACTACTTCGGACTCGGCGAAGACTACCCGCGCGGGCAGATGAGCTCGTTCCTCCTACTCGGCGAGCTGGTGTCACGAGGCTCGTGGTGGCGCGTATTCAACGAACCAAACCTCGCGAAGTTCGCCGAGCCAACGGTCACTGGCGTCGACTACCCCAAGCTCGGCATATCCGCTGCCCGCAACAACCTCGAAAACGGCGTCCTAAACGTCTCAACCTACGCAGCCACCACATCGCATCGCGGCCAGCCCACGCAGTTCCGCGTCGAGCAGCTCCCATCGCCACCCAGTGTCGTCGTGCGCCGCGACGGTCAGACGTACGACCGATGGCATGTTCGCGGCGAAGGTGCGATCGAAATCGACACCGATGTTGACCAGCACTCCTTTGAAATCATAACGGGCTATCGTGGCGCCAGCGCTCGTGCTTTCGGCGGGAGCGAAGCAAGCGCCCGCGCGGCAGCGCCGGCGAGCTCATCGATTCAGCTGTCCTCACCTCAAGCGGGCATCACCGCCGTCCGAGACGCCGGATTGCTCCTGTCCTCCCGAGGCGGCACCTGCCCCTGCTGCCTGTAGTCGCCCTACGCGCAGTACTCTCGCCTCGACGACGACACGCGCAATATTCCCGGCAGACAGCCTTGCCCTGTTCACTGCGACACGAGATAACGGAGCGTGAACAAACCACTGCTCCCGCCTGAGAATCGTTCGCTATCTCCGCACACAGGGTGGGCACGCGCCCACTGGGAAGCCTTCGCCGATCACTTGCTGGACGGCGTTCGGCCCTATGCGACGCCGCGCGGCGCGCTCTACGCGCTCCCGGGAGGGCGGCCGAGCGTATCGGGCGGATACTCAGACAGCTTTGAAGGGTATGCACGCACGTTTCTCCTTGCCGCATTCCGTCTGGCAGGCGCCGGCGGCAACGCGCCGGGTGATCTGTCCGAGCGATATGCCGCTGGCGTGATCGCTGGCACTGGTGATGCGCTTGAAGAGCACTGGCCAGATCTTGCGCAGGTCACAGCTGCACACATCGAAGCCGCCTCGATCGCAATTGGTCTGTACGAGACTAGGCCGTGGATCTGGGACAGCCTTTCATCCGTCGAACGCGAGCGCGTCGTTGACTGGTTCTCAGGTGTTCGCGGTCACCGCTACCCACGTAACAATTGGTACCTGTTCCCAGTGATGGTCCACTCCTTCCTGAAGAGCATAGGAGCGCCGTATCGCCAAGAAGAGATCGACGGGAATCTGGACCGGATCGACAGCATGTATCGCAGTAGCGGCTGGTACGGCGACGGTCATGGACGAAATTTCGACCATTACGTTGGCTGGGCCTTGCACTTTTACACGATGATGTGGTGTCGGATGGACGGCGATGCCAATGATCCGGCCCGTGCCACGGAATATCGTCGCCGCATAGGCACGTTCGTCGAAGACGTCACACATCTCTTCGGCTCCGACGGCGCCCCACTGTTTCAAGGGCGCTCTCTGATCTATCGATTTGCCGCCACAGCCGCGGTGGTCGCAGCGGCCCTTCTCGGTGCGACACCCTTACAGCCGGGCGAGACCCGCCGCATCGCCTCCGGCGCCTTACGCTATTTTCTCGATAACGGCGCGATCTCTGGCGGCCTGCTGACTATGGGCTGGCACAAGGAGTACCTCCCGATGGCCCAGGACTATTCGGGCCCGGCCTCGCCCTACTGGGCAAGCAAGGGGTTTTTGGGACTCCTG
>JBKKBW010000464.1:0-1513 GCA_046713635.1 Dehalococcoidia bacterium | reverse complement strand
AGTCCCCGCTGCGTTACCGCTTCGACGATCTCACCGTCGAGCAGCTCGCACCCTGGCGACGCTTGAGCATCGGGATCGTCCTTCTCTTCTCGCTGCTCCTCTTCGGTGTCCTCGGCTACATGACTATCGAAGGCTGGTCCTTCTTTGACGCGCTGTTCATGACCGTCACCACGGTCACGACCGTCGGCTACAGCGAGGTCCGCCCTCTCGACACGGAAGGCCGGATCTTTACCATCTTCGTGCTGCTGTTCGGCGTTGGTGTTGCCTTCTACATCCTGACAACGGTCGTCCAGTCCGCTGTCGAAGGCGAGTTCGCCCAGGCGTTAGGAGTCCGTCGTATGCAGCAGAAGATAGAAGCGCTCCGCGATCACTACATCCTCTGCGGCTTCGGCCGCGTTGGCGAGGAGATCGCGCGCGAGTATCGAGAGCGCGATGTGCCGTTCGTCATCGTCGATAACAACACGGAGGCCGTCGGCCGCGCGCAGCAGCAAGGATATCTGCTGATCGAGGGCGATGCCACTCAAGACGCCATGCTCGAGCGCGCCGGCATCCGGCATGCGCGTGCCTTGCTCGCCGCCTCCGACTCCGACGCGGGCAATACCTACATCACGCTGACGGCGAAGGCGCTTCGGCCAGACGTGGTCGTCATCGCGCGCGTAGGCCAGCCGGACGGTGAACCCCGCGCCGCCCGCGCGGGCGCCCAACGAGTCATCTCGCCGTACAAGCTCGCCGGACGGCGCATGGCGCTCTCCGCGCTCCAGCCGCTGACCGTCGATTTCTTTGACATCCTCGCATCCGGCCGGCAGGGCGAGCAGCTATTGGCTGAGCTCGTTGTCTCGGAAGACTCCGACCTGGCCGGTCACAGCGTCCACGACGTGCTCCACCTCGCGCGCGCTACGTCACTGCTTGCGATCCAGCACACCGACGGCGAGCTCGTCGTTGGCCCGCCCGACACGCACGTCTTGAACCTCGGCGACCGCCTCATCTTGCTCAGCAACGAGCCGGACATCGAATCGCTCGGCCGCAAGGTCGCCACGGCCTAGCCCGCTAGCTGGCGCAGCACGTACTGCAGGATGCCACCGTGGCAGTAGTAGTCCGCCTCCACCGGCGTATCGATGCGGCAGGTGACGGTGAACGACGTCTCCTTGCCATCATCCGACGTCGCGCGCACGACAAGCTGCGCGCCGGGGGATAGCCCAGCAGCGATGCCTTCGATGGTATAGCGTTCGCGGCCAGTAAGGCCGAGCAAAGCGCTCGTCTCGCCCACCGCGAATTCGAGCGGGAGCACGCCCATGCCAATTAGATTGCTGCGGTAAATGCGCTCGAAACTTTCCGCGATCGCGGCGCGCACGCCCAGAAGCGCTGGACCCTTCGCGGCCCAATCGCGCGATGAGCCGGTGCCGTACTCTTTGCCCGCCAGCACGATCGAGGGCACGCCTTCCTGCTGGTAGCGCATGGCCGCGTCGTAGACGGACATCTCTTCACCGTCGGGCAGGTGTTGTGTCCACCAACC
>JBKKBW010000463.1:0-12995 GCA_046713635.1 Dehalococcoidia bacterium | reverse complement strand
TGTCTTATCCCCCCTCCCCCGCGGCTCCGCGCCCCCCCTCTCCCCCTTGGGGGTGTGGGGACCAAGGGGTGAGGGTAGTCGGCGGACTGCCGGCTCGGAATGACAGGTTGCTACACGCTACGGCGGTTGGCGATGAGCGAGCCGGTAACCAGCACCGCCAGACCCGCTGCCGATACAAGTCCTACTACAAGCCGCCAGTTGGTTGAGTCGCTGCCTGCACCACTTGGATCGACGGGCGCGCCAAGCACTTGTTGGGCGCGGAAGAGGGCTGGTCCAGGATCGGAGTTGGGGTCGGTGGGGTCAGGAACCACGGAGCCGGAACAGAGGCTGCTGCGTAGTGATCCGTCGTTGTCGTAGAGAGAATAGAGCGCTCGAATCCCGCGCGGATCGAAATTGAACGTTCCGCATGCGCCGGCGCTTCCGGCCCAACGAGCTGGCCCGCCGCTAACCTCGCGGTAGCTCCCGCTGTCCAGGAAGTGGAGAGTCTCGCGCGCATTACCCTTATATACGCCCTCGACCGAGAGGGTTAGCTCTAGCGGAGGCTGAAAGCCATCATCTGCGCCGAGTTCTTCGGCCACACGCCAATCCGTCACGGTCCCGATCACAATGACATCGGCCTCATCCCATCCGCCCGAAATGCACGAGCATGCTGCGACGGATGCCGGGCGGGCGACGAACGCGCCGAATACGATAGTCGCAAGAAACAACGTCGACAGTAGGCGCGTGATGATGCCAGGCATGACGCTATTCTAGCACCGTCGCGCCTGGGACTACTCCAACCCCAACGTCCCTTTGTAGTCCGGCTCGATCGCCTGGAGGATGCCCAGTTCGACGTACTTGTCGTAAGGCAGCTTGAGCGCCGCGCTGATGAGCTGCGGCGGGTAGGGGATGTTCGGCTTGGTGGCGAGCACCTTCTCTTCTTCAAGCGCAGCGATCTCCTCGTCCGACATGCCGAGCAGCTCCGACAGCACTTCGTGGTTGTGCTGGCCGAGCGTCGGCGCCGGGCCGCCGGCGTCGGCGGCGAACGACTCGAACTTGGCGGCCAGGTGCCGGCCGACGGGGCGCTTGCCCTGGTGCGGCTGATCGACTGTGTCGTACTGGCCGCGTGCTTTGAAGTGCGGGTCGAGCAGCGCGTCCTTGCCGTTTAGCACGGGCGCGGCGATCACGCCTGCCTTCTGGAGCAGGTGGAATGCGTCGTACTTGTCCTGCTCGCCCGTCCACGACTCGATCAGCTTGTCGAGCGCATCCGCGTTGCGCTGGCGCGACAGCACGTCGGCGAAGCGATCGTCCGTTGCCCACTCGGGGTGCGCGGTCGCGTCGCAGAACTTCGCCCAGTCATCATCGTTCTCGATCGAGAGCGCCAGCCACTCGTCGCCGCCTTTAGCGCGATAGACGCCCTGCGGCGCGGCGCCCAGCGGCGATCGATTGCCAATGCGCTCCGGCGTCCGGTTGTTCATCTGGTAGTCCATCAGCGCCATGCCGGTGAGCGGGATCGCCGCCTCGTGCTCCGACAGGTCGATGTACTGGCCCTTGCCGGTCTGCCGTCGATAGTGCAGGGCGGCGAGCACCGCGCCCACGCCGATGAACCCGGAATACGGGTCGGTGAACGACAGGCCGCTGCGCATCGGCGGGCCGCCCGTGTACCCGGTCATCGCCGAGACGCCCGACGACGGCTCCAGGCTCATGCCGTACGCTGACCAGTCGGAGTACGAGCCGTCCTGCCCATAGCCGGACAGCGAGATCATGATGATGTCCGGCTTGATCTGCTTGAGCGCCTCGTAATCCAGCCCGAAGGCGCGCATGACGCGCGGCGTAAAGCTCTCGGCTACGATGTCCGACTGTGCGATGATGCCGCGCACGATCTCGCGGCCCTTCTCCTGCGCCAGATCGACGACGATCTCTTTCTTACCGGCGTTGCGGATGCAGAAGTAGAGCGTGCGCTCCCATGGCAGGTCAGCGCCGTCGTTATCGACGTGGATCAGGTTGCGCGTCACGTCGAGCCGGTTCGGTGACTCGAGACGGATCACCTCCGCTCCCAGGTCGGCGAGGATGCGCGTGCACGTCGGCCCGGCAAACACCTGCGCGAAGTCCATAACACGAAGGCCGGCGAGCGGCTTAGTCATGACACCCCGTCGACTTGAGGAGTTGGTAACTTGGAGCAGCGGGCCCGCTCTTCCGCTAAGTAATGCTGTGAAATGTCTCCTGCTGGACCGATCGTGAAGTCATCATCGTCGCCGATCACCAAGAACGTGGCCCCGCCAACGTGCACTCGCCAGTAACCACTATCGTATGCCGCTTCGGGTTCCCAAGTTATGGATTCTGGCGCTTCTGGGCAAATGTATTCGAGAGTCAATTCCTTGACGCCGTCCTGAGAGATTTGTGGGTAGTACAGCGGATCATTGAAGACCGAACAAGCTGCAAGAGGCGTCATTACCGCGGCTATCATGACGGTGTACGTTGTTCGCGTACGGTTCCTTGGCATGGGTACGCTAACTGACCCCTCGTTCGCGCAAGATCCCCTGATCGTCCTTCGAGTACCCTAGCTCACCAAGCAGCGATTCGTTGTGCTCGCCGAGCGTTGGCGCGCGTTCGACCACCGGCGGCGTCTCCGACATGCGGAAGGGCGGGCCGGCGTAGGTCAGCTCGACCGCCTCCGGATGTGCGAGGCGCCGGAAGAAGCCGCGCTCCGCGAGATGCGCGTCGTCAAGCAGATCGCCCACCGTTGGCACGAACGCGAACGGCATGCGCAGAGCTTGCGCTGTCATCACGATCTCCATCGCATCGTGCTCGCGCAGCCACGGCAGCATGATCTCGTCGAACTCCTGCCAGCGCGTCATGCGCGTTTGGCCGCTCTGGAAGAACTCGCTCTTATCGAGCTCGGGGTCCTCCATCAGCAGGGCCATCGGCGAGACAGAACCCGCTTCGACCATGCCGCGCTGCGGGAAGCCCGTCGCCCCCGGCACCACGACCACGTAGCCGTCCTTACAGGGCAGGATGTCCATTGGGTAGCCGAAGATGTGCCGCGAGTAGTAGCGGCGCCGTATCGCGCCCTGGAAGCCGTACATGGCAGCGTTGTACTCGTCCGCGCATCCCGCCGCGTCTGACATCGCGACATCGACACGCTGGCCCTCGCCGTCCCGCGCGCGCCCCTCGAGGGCAGCGAGAGCTCCGATCCAGGCGTGGATGCCCGCGATGTAGTCGCCGGGCGTCCCGCCAGTCGTGAGCGGCTCGCGGTCTGGCTCGCCCGTGCCGTACATGATCGTGCTCATCGCCATCGCGGTCAGGCTGTTGCCTCGATAGCCCGCGTAGGGGCCGGTGAGGCCGAACGGCGTGACCGTCACGCGCACCAGCGTTGGGAACTCAGTGGTGATCGCGTCGTCGAGCAACGACGTCTCGTCATCGATTAGCACGTCGACGTTCGCGAGTAGCTTCTTCAGGATCAGCGCGCCCGACGCGACCGAGGTATCGAGCGTCAGGCTCTTCTTCCCGGTGTTCAGGTGCAGGTAGAGCCCGCTCTTCTCGGGGTCGGGTTCGTCGTTAGGGAACGGCCCGTAGCGCCGAGACCGATCGCCCTCAGCGGGCTCGATCTTGATCACGGTCGCGCCCAGGTCGGAGAACAGCTTGCCGCAATACGGCCCGGCGATGCCCTGGGCCAGCTCGATAACACGCAGGTCTGAAAGAGCGCCTTCACTCATGATGCAAGCGAGAGGCATCATAGCAAGGGCCAAGGGCTCGTGGCCAAGGGAAGCGGGACGACCGCTACCGCAGGACGAGCTCCAAATTGTGGAGCCCCAGGTCGTGCGTCACGGCCCCATCGACGAGCTTGCCGCCGATCTGAAAGGTGATGGTCTCCCCGCCGCGGCAGGCGGGCTTGAGCTCGGGATTGACGACGGCTATGTCGTACCCGGTCGGATCGGTGGCCGTCGTCCAGATGTGAAGGAGCGAGCCGGTCCCGCACAAAACATCGCCAATGAATGCTTCGATCACCGTCCCTGGCTCGAGGTACTCGCCGTTCGCATCCAGCGCTTCGCCTGTGACGAAGGTAGCGGGGAGAGAAGGCCCCTGCGTGTCGCTGGAAAGGAAGACGGGATCGGCAGTGAGTTGTCTACCTGAAGACGGCCAAGCAACGATGTGTTGAGCGAAAACCGCATCCCCAAACGGGTCGTGGACGAGAAGCACCTTGGCACCTGGGCCACCGCAGCCGTGCATCTCCTCCTCAGCAGCCACTGATAACTCAAACTGGCCGGAGCGGATCAACGCAAACGCGAGTGCGCAGCGGCGCCCGAGACCCTCCTCGTTCCGCACCGTTGCGCTGATCAGGCCGGATTTGATCGGTTCGCCGTCGAGCGTGGCACTGCCGCTCACGATGACACGCTTGTCTGCGCCGGGCACGTTGTCCGCCTCATCCAGACCAAAGCGCGGCGCCAGCGTGAAGTCTTCGCCCAGCTTGCTGGGGTCACTTAAAGCGTCTTCGCCCTTCGGCTTCTTGCCGTTCTCGACCCAGTCGATCAGGTCTTCCAATGCCTGTACCCACTCCGAATTCGTGGAGCCGCAGTGGTAGGGGTCGCGCACGAATCGTTGAACGAGCAGGTCGTGCTTGTCGGCGGCATCGACCAGTCGTTGCAGGCTGCGCGCGCTGTCCAGGGGAACGCGTATCTCACCAGTCATGGTCAGCGCCAAGGTTGGGATTTGCAGGTCACCCGTCAGCACCTCGTTGAGCTGCCCCGTTAGCGGGCCGGTATCGAAGCGCACGGCTGCGGCGTTGAACTCGCCGGACGAGACGCCTGTCGCGTCGCTCAGCTCGTACACAATGTCTCGGTTGCCATTCAATCGATCGTCAACGGCCAGCTGACTAGTCTCCCACGCATCGCCGGCATTGATGTCGAGATCTACGCCTGTCGCTGCGAGTGGCCGAGGACCGCCCGTCAGGTCGACAACAAGGTCCCTCAGCAGCTCATAGGTTGAATCGTCTTCCAATGCTGCAAAAATCTCTGCGTAGGCATCCTCGCTAGTCATGGCATCGAACTCCGCCTGTGTAATGCCGGCGATGTACGCGCCTGCGACCAGGTAGTCGGTGAAGGTGTCTGGATACCCTGTGCCACAGATGGGGAGGGAGCCGTCGTAGCGATCCGCGTACTGTTCGGCGGCCAGCACGCTGGCGATGCCCCCAAGGGAGTGTCCAGTTACGTACGTGTACTTCGGTTGACCGAGGTTGCGCGCGAATAAGTCCCAGAGCGCGGCCGTTTCGTCGATTGGGATTGGGCCCAGGCTCGGCTCGTTGCTGCTGTAGCTCGAGGCGCCCCAAGCGAAACCGTTCCGTATGAGGTGGTTCCGAATCGATGGCATATCCACCGTCAGCTCCGGCTCGAAGGTCCGCGAGCCATGCATGTACAGGACAAGCCGGCCGTTCCAGTCGTCTGGCATCTCGATTTGATAAACCGCCCCGCCCAGCGTCCCGAAGTGCGCCGTAGCCCCCGGCCGCGCCTCGAACGACGGGTCGCCGCGAGTGTATGACAGCGCCGGCTCCTGGGCGAACACGACGGGCGATGGGACCGGCTTTGGCGTGGATGTCGCGTCCGGCTCCTGGCTGCTATCTGCGCTGCACGCGACGCCTGCAGCGCAGAGTGCGGAAGCTAACAGCGTAAGAGTGAATCGAAGGCTGCGCAAGCACTCCTCCTGCCGCCTAGCGCTTTGGCGCATCATACGGAGCTGCCTGCGGTAAGCGCAAAGGCGCGCGACCCCCATTGTCAGATGTTTGCAATGTTTACGGCTATGTGAGCTACTTCATTGAAGCGGTGTTCGTGCGAGTATTATGGTGGAATCGCAGGGAAGCAGAATCGAACAAGGATTGACCTCCTACCGAGACTCTTACCTGCAAAGCGGCCCGCGCCGGACTCCTCACCACCAGTCACCCGGCGCGGGCCGCGGGCTATTGGTGCCTCGTCTCTCATTTTCCGCTACCAACTGGCTCCTATGTGACGTGCTTCATGGAAGGGCTGCGCTTGCCAGCGTATGGTGAAGGCGCAGGAAACAGACGACGGATTGACCTCCTACCGATAGTTACCTGCTGAGACCCGCACCGCTCCCCGCTAGCGGCGCGGGTCTTCTCCTTACAGCAGGATCTTCTTCGGTGCGCCGCTGGGTTGGCGCCGGAAGTTGTGAACGAGAAAGCGGCGCTGGCTATCGACCTCGACCTCTTCGATACGGCAGCGGCCGGAACGCGTCAGCGCCTCGTCCGTGCGCCGAGCGACGTCTGTGTAGGCGCGATGCGTGTCTTCGTGGATCGCGAACACGTCATTTGCGTGAACAGCGACCGCGAGCTGTCGCTCGCCCAACGCGAGTAGCCAGCCCAGCACCAGCTCCGCCCAGCCAACATGAAACGTCGTATCAGAGAACGTTAGCGCGAGCCGCGTGTGGTTCGACTCCGGTCCGACTGCGACCAACGTCGCGCCGAAGTTCGGCCGTGCCAGCTCGCTCGCAGGTCGATAGACGCTCCGCAATCGAGCGTCGGAGGCGAGCGTCTCGCCAGCGAAGTAGCGTCCCATGCCGATATCGATGGCCTTGTGTTGTTCGTTGGGCCGTAGGCTGCCGGCAAGCCATTCCAAGTACTGGTCCATCTCGCCCGCGTGGAGTTGCTGCTGCGCCGCGACGTACTCGCACGCCGCGCGCGTGAGCGGGGCGCATGACTCGTACGAAGCGCGCGTCGCCAGCAGGCAGCCATCCCCAAGCGCGCTGAACGTGCGTGACCAGAGGCCGATCATCGCGGCGTACGGATACTTGCGGAAGGACGAGTGGGCAGCGTCGCGCACGATGCGCAACTGCAGACCCATCCCTTCTTCAAGGAGTTGCAGGTCCTGTCGCAGGACGAAACTCGTTTGTCTGAAAGCGTCCTGAGCTGAGCCCGGGCTCTCGGGCCTAGCTGGCAATTGGTAGCGCTCAGGGAAGGGGATTGCGGAGACGCGCTGGGACGGAGAGGGCCGCTCGTTCACGGGCAGCATCATACCACCACGCTGGTGGCGAGTAGCGCCTAGGGCAGGTCGATGTCGACGACGTCGTTGGAACTGAGGCCGTAGGCACTGCCGTCGAAGAACAGCAGCGAGACCCAGACCCCGGCTGTCGCGCTCCCCAGCGTTGTTGGAGCAAATACTGAGACGTCCTCGTCCCGGCCCGAGAGGCCCGGCACGCTTAAGTCACCGGTCGTCGAGAGGTATAGGCTGCCACTTCCGCTCACCGCTAGCCCGTCGATGTCCTCTGCTCCCTCGTCGTTGCTCAGGCTAACATCGCTTCCATCGAAATACATCGACCAGGAGCCACTCGTAGTCTGGCCCAACATCGTCGGCGTGAACTTGATGATGTCTTCATCCTGACCGCTGGCGCCCGTCACGCTAAACGAGCCCGTCGTCGAAAGGAGCAACTGGCCGTTCGGCAGCATCTCCAGGCCGTCTACGTCTTCATCACTGCTGGAAAGGCCGACATCGCTGCCATCGAAGTACATCGACCACGCACCGGCCGTCGTAGTACCCAGCGACGACGCCTGGAAGCGCAGCACGTCAGAGTCATCGAAGCCACCAGCTCCAGGTAGCGAGCCTGCTTCCGTGAATGTCACCAGAACATCGCTCGTGCCCATGACGGCGAAGCCGTCGATAGTGAGCGAAGTAGGCATCACGTCGCTGCCGTCGAAGAACATCGTGAACGTTGTTCCATTCCAGGAGATGATGTCCTCGTTCTGGAAGGCCGTCCCGCTCAACGTCGCTGACGATCCCAAAGAGAAGCGCATCTGTCCCGCGCTTGGACCCGGCGTGTTGGTGAACGTGGCGGTCGGCGGCTGCGGCGTGTTTGTCGCTGCTGGTGCCGATGGTGTGTTGGTGAACGTGGCGGTCGGCGGCAGGGGCGTGTTCGTCGCCGTCGGCGCAATCGGTGTGTTCGTGAGCGTGGCGGTCGGCGGCGGTAGCGTGTTTGTCGCCGTCGGGGCGATTGGTGTGTTAGTGCGGGTTGGCGTGGATGTTGATGTGCGCGTCGGCGTTGCCGCTGCTGGGCCGGCCGCCTGGCAGCTAACGGCGTTGGCCGCGTTCGATGCCAGGATCAAGCCGTAACCGAACCACGTGTCGCGCCCGTCTAGCACACCCGCGAGCAGAGGGCTGTCGAGGTCTTTCGCGGTCATGTGGAGCACCTCTGCCAGGTCATCGTTCGTCATCGGGACGCCGCACCCTAGCAGCACGGCCGCCAGACCGGCCACGTGCGGTGACGCCATGGACGTCCCGCTGGCGCTAGCGAACGCATTGTTGCTCCCGATCCAGGGCGCAACGATGCTTACTCCCGGCGCCGCGATCTCTACGTCCGGCCCAACGCTTGAAAAGCAGGCGCGCGCGTTGCTGCTGTCCGTCGCCGCAACGGCAATGACGTCCGGGAACTTTGCCGGGTAAATCTCGTTGTCCACCGGAGGCGCGCTTCCACATAGCGTGGCGTTTCCAGCCGCCGCAACAATCGTAAGTCCTTGGTTGTGGGCGTTCGCGAATGCCGTCTCGACAAACGAACCCGGGTAGCCCGATCCAAGGCTCAGGTTCACTACATCTACGCCGTCGGCCAGGGCGCGGTCCAGCGCAGCGAGGATCGCCGAATAGCTGCCGCCGCCGTTTGCGCCAAGTACTTTGTATGCGCAGAGCGTCGCGTCCGGCGCCATACCGATCACACCACTGCCATTGTCAGCGGCCGCCGCAATCCCGCTGACGTGCGTTCCGTGGCCGTTGTCGTCCATTGGGTCAGTATCGTTGTTGACGAAGTCGTAGCTGCACGAAGCGTCATAGTTAGCGGCAAGGTCTTCGTGCGTACGGTTGATTCCCGTATCTATGATGCCAACCTTAACGCCATCGCCACGGTAGCCCGACGTGTGGTTCAGCTCGGAACCTACGTGCTTAACGCCCCAAGAAGCGTCCAGCTCTGCATCGAGAATACTTACCTGAGTGTCGGTCTGTACGCTCTCGATCCGCGGGTCCGCCATCAAAGCTCCGAAGTCATCGATCGGCACGTCGATCGCGACCGCCTCAGTCACCTCGTAGCGATGCCGAACGTGCCCTCCACGCTCTTCGACAAACTCATCTTCCCGGCCTTCCTCGTCGTCATCGTCTCGCCGGTCACCATCGCTGTCAAAGTCGCTTGTGAACGTGACGAAGACGGAAATGGTATCGGGGGAACCTGGCGGCTGAACAGCGCCGCCGGATCGGTCCGCGCTGACGGCCCTGCCCCCGAGCGCTAGTAGACCGATTATCAGAAGAGCTAGAGCCGCTAGGGCTACACCGAACTTCATGCGTCCGCGGTAAGTTTCGGTATGGGAATGGGAAACTGTCGTGGAATCCTCCAGATTCCGCCGGGGCTCTGCCTACTCTAGGTCCATAACTGCGGACGGTCAAGTAGGGAATCTCCCAGCTTGCCCTAAACAGGTGTTCTGCTATACTCGGCGCTGGGCCGCGTAGTGTAAGAATCGGCCCAGCGTAGCTCCTGTTGCGCCATCGGAGGAAGGAGCCAGCGCCCCGTAGAGCGGGGCGCGCAGTATGTCAGCGTTCGTCATCATCGGTGGACAGTGGGGTGATGAGGGCAAGGGTCGCACCGTCGATCTCTATGCCCAGGAAGCCAGCATCGTTGCGCGCTATTCGGCGGGCGATAATGCCGGGCACACAATCATTAACCACCTGGGCAAGTTCGTCCTTCACCTTGTCCCGGCAGGCATTTTCTATCCAGACAAGCTCTGTCTCATCGGGAACGGCGTGATGGTCAACCCAAAGGTCCTTCTCGATGAGATTCACCAGCTCGAATCGAGAGGCGTCAGTACCCGAAACCTTTACATAAGCGATCGGGCACAGGTGCTCATGCCGTACCACGTCGTCCTCGATCAGCTCGAGGAAGCCGCGCGCGGCGAGGGGGCGCTCGGGACTACGAAGCGCGGAGTCGGCCCGGCCTTCGTCGACAAGGTTGGCCGCGAGGGCATTCGTATGTCCGACCTGATCGATTCCGCTGCGCTCCGCGCCCGGCTAGAGCAGGTGTTGCCTCAGAAGAACAGGCTGATAGAGCGTCTCTACGGCGCTAAGCCCCTGGACATCGACGAAATACATAAGGAGGCCGTCGAACAGGGCTGTCAGCTCAAGCCCCACATACGAGACACGTCGCTCATAGTCTACGAGGCGATCGAGCGCGGCGATAACGTTCTGCTGGAAGGCGCCCAGGGGGCCCTGCTCGACCTCGATATCGGCACGTACCCGTACGTTACGTCCTCGACGCCGTCGTCGCTCGCCGCGGGCGCAGCTATCGGCGTGGGCATCGGCCCGACGCAGATCGAGCGGGTTGTTGGCGTCTACAAGGCGTACATGACCCGAGTCGGCAATGGCCCGATGCCAACAGAGCTTCTTGATGAGACGGGCGAGATACTGCGCCGCGAAGGCCCGGCGCCTGAGTACGGAGCAACGACGGGCCGCCCACGCCGCTGCGGCTGGTTCGATGCCGTCGCGTCGCGCTACAGCGTCCGCGTCAACGGCGTAACGAGCGCGGTGCTCACGCGACTCGATGTGCTAGACAACTTTCCGGCGATCCAGATTTGCCGCTCGTACGACATGGATGGCGAAGAAGTCCTATCGTTCCCTTCGACCGCCGCCGCGTTCGAGCGCATCACGCCGATTCTCGAAGAACACAAGGGCTGGCAGCAGAGTACTGCTGATGCGCGCAAATTCAGCGATCTGCCGAAGGAAGCGCAGACATACGTCGAGCGCATCGAAGAGCTGCTCGGAACGCGTATCGAGCTTGTCTCCGTCGGCCCCGAACGGGAGCAGTTCATCCGCCGATAGCATCATCGCAAAGGCCAGGTTTGGCCTGGCAGGGGAGGGAACCCATGGGCGAAGCCGTCAATCCCTGGCTCCACATTTTCGCCGCAACGGTCTGGGTCGGGCCGCAGGTGTTCCTCTTCGCGGTCGCTGTGCCCGCCGTTCGCACGGTCGCCGACGTAACGGAGCGCGCGCGGCTCATGCGCCTGATCACAAGCCGCTTTGGCTTCCTGGCCTGGGGCGCGATGGCCGTGCTCGTCATCACCGGCATCGGCAATGTTTACGAGAAGGAAGACCGCGACTTCCTCTTTGACAACAACTGGGGCGTGATCTTTCAGGTAAAGATGACGCTGGTCATCCTCACCGTCCTGCTGACCGCGGTGCACAGCTTCGTCATCGGCCCGCGCATCCTCGCAGCTCAGGAATCCGTGACCGACGAGTCGCAGATCGCCTCGATGCGCCGGTTCTCGATCATCATCTCCATGGTCAATGCCGTGATGGCGCTGGGAATCCTGTTCTGCGCCGCCGCGATGAACTCGGACTGGGCGCTGGAGAGCGGCTTCTAGCTAAGATAGGCAATGCGTTGGTGGCTTGCCTGGCTGGCGATCCTCGTCCTCGTTGCAGCCGCGTCCTGTGGCGGCGGCGACAAGACAGCGAGTTGGCCCACTCTGGATCTCTCCATCACTGCGACGCCGGTTCCTCTGCATCAAACGGGCCGCGGATTTATCGGTGACTTGGGAAATTTCAAGGTGAGTTGGGGCGGCTTCGTGATGCCCTGCGAGGACCGCGTGGAACTCCAGGCGTCGGACCCTTCTACCTCGAAGGAGACAGAGCTCTGGAACGACATGTTCTCCCCTCAGGCCACATTTCTCTATTGCGCAAGCGAAAGGAATCCTATCGCCATTTTGGAGTCACGCGATGGTCTGCTCTTCAGACGGCATTTCTTTTATGACCTCCCGCTTGTCGTGACCTTCCCAGGTGGAGAGGAACCACCAAGGCTCGATGAAATCGAGGGCCCCGAGGCTATCATCAGCGGTAGCCCTGGCGAGCCGAAGGGGGCGTCCTTCTATGTCATCGAGCGAGAGCCGATCGGTGCCCAACCCGGTGTGTTCGTCGGCGTAACCGCACTGAGCGCGGATTTCGCGGCTGTTGAAGAACTGGCTGCAGAGCTTCTGCAGTAGACGAGCCTACGCGAAGAGATCGTTCGCCGTGCCGTCACCGTTGTAGGGCGGCCGGATGCGGTGGAACCACTCAACTTTCGGCCCGCCTGCCGCCATCATCGCGAAGAACTGACGCGAGTCTTCCTGGCTGCTATGGCACGCCAGCGTCGCCAGCTTCGTCTCGAAGAACGCTGAAATGTCGATCTCATGGGTTGGCTCGGCTTCGGGCCCGCTGACCCCCAGCTCCTTCGCGAACACACCCGAGACCGCCTGATAGAACACCTGCAGCTCGCGCTTGCTCCGCTCGACGGCGCGCATCGTCGCGTGATGCGTGGCGATGTGGTCGGCGTGGTTTGTGATGCCCATCGGTCCCATCGTGATGACCGTGTCGATGTTCCCTTCCTCGATCGCGCGTTCAATATGTCCGGCAAGGTCCTCCATATCTGCCTGATCGAGCTCGCCGTCCATGTAGTCGAGGATCGTCAGCGTCCGGATGCCCAGCACTCTGGCTGAGGCGCGTGTCTCGTACTCGCGCAGCCGCCCGAGCGCTTCCGGCGTGTCTGCCGCTGTCGACGTTGTCCCCACCTGGCCGCGAGTAAACGTCAGCAGGTCCACCGGGACGCCGCGCGACGTGTACAGCGCGATTGTTCCAGGCGGCCCGAAAGCCTCGTCGTCCGGGTGCGCGGTAACGAGTAGGATCGCCGGCATCGTACGCCAGCCTAGCACGACGGCGCGTCGGTAGACGATGCGATAAGCTGGCTTGCGATGGACTTAGGTATCGTCGGGCTGGCGCAGTCCGGCAAGACAACGCTGTTCGACGCGCTCACGCGCGGCCATTCCCACACCAGTGGCTTTGGCTCGCTGGAGCCTGGGATCGGCGTCCTCAAGGTCCCCGACGAGCGGCTGGACAAGATGTCCGCGCTGATCAAGGCTAAGAAGATCACGCACCTTGAGGTGCGCTTCCTCTATTTCCCCGGCAGCCTGTCGTTGCGCGGCGAAGCCACGCCAGCCGCCTACATCGCCTCGC
>JBKKBW010000462.1:0-2521 GCA_046713635.1 Dehalococcoidia bacterium | reverse complement strand
CGAGCACCCAATCGATGGTCGTCTAAGCCACCAACAGCAGGTCGCCGGGGGCTTGTTCTAAGCTATTTAACCACGGCTCCGCGGGCTCCGCGGTGCCGCGCGGCTCGGCCGCGGACGACTCAGGAGCAACGCGTTCGAAGTGGCCGTTGCCTACATGGTATGCGACCGCTGGGCCCAACTGGGCAATGTACGCTGTGCGGGAGCGCACAGCGAGGCACGTGGTGCCGGCTGCAACATGTTGCTCGCGAAGCGTCCGATCGTTCCATTCGCGAAGCTGGCGGTGGGCCGCCTGCATTGCGCGCAGCACGGCGCCGGTGATCGAAAGCGTGTCCTGCTGGTAGATCCGGCCAATGGCATCGACAAGCTGGCTGTAGTGCTCCTTGTTGCCTTCCGCGACGGGTTGAACAAGAACGTACAGCTCGTCTTCATCCTCGTCAGGGCGCTGGCGCGGGAACGAGCGGAGCAGCGGCCCTTCCTCCTGGGGCTGCCCATCGACGATGGAGAATCTGCCGACCCAGACCTTAACGGGCATCCGTACGCCTGCGCTTCAATGTAAGGCAGTCCTCCTTGGAAGCTCGCCGACTAGTGTAACCCAGCAGGTTGATAGCATGAAGCCACCCTGGCTCTTGCTCGTAGTCAGGCTTGGAGTGAAACGCGCGTTCAACGGTTGTCGCGACTGGGCGGAACCGGCACAGCGTCACGGCCGCCACGATGTACGATTCGGGCCGCTGCAGCGACACCGCGTCACGGCGTCAGGCAGCAAGAGCTGCGGCACGTGTCTCCTGTCGATCAGTCAGCGACGTTCTTGAATTGCTCCGCGAGCGCCGCCTCGAGCTTGGCGAGGCCTGTGTAGGCGATCTCCTCCTGCGACGCCATCGCGACGCCGAAGGGCGCTTGCTGGCGCATCCATTCCGCGCGTTCTTGCGCCTGTGCGCGCGCACGGTCCCAGGCCAGGTTGCCAAAGATGTCTACAATGCCTCCGCTGAACTTGCCATCGCCGTTCACCGAGAGCGCGAGGCAGCTAACGATAGGCAGGCAGTAGGCGCCCGCAACTTCGGTGCGGATGGGTACCGGCATGAGTGGCATTGTGTGGCTGCCGCGGGTATCCCCCGTGATGAGCGGCACGAGCCGGAACGGATCAACTACCTCCTCGAGCGCCGGAAAGATACGCTGGTTCCGGACGATCATGACGGGGTCGTCTTTGCCCTGGTACGTGCCGGTGATGTTGTGCAGCCGGTCCGTGCTGACCGCGACGCCGACCTCTCCGGGGAAGGCGCGGCTTTCTATCCGGGCGACTCCGTAGCGGTCGATCTGACGGAGCAGAGCAAGGATGCTCAGGTTGTCCTCGGGCGAATTCAGCCGGACTTGCCGGTGCGTCGGCGGGGCTCCCTTCTCAACTTTGTGGTCCATGTCCTCTATGACGAAGGTAAAGCCGCGGCCTACATCCGGGCTTAGCAGGAACCCTGACGAACGCGACGGATCTGCGAAAGCATAGTAGAGCGCCTGATTGTAGGCCCCCGGGCCGCACTTGTCGGCAGCGAAGACGGCAATCGACTCTGCCGGGCGATGCGCGGGGAGCATCTTAAACGTTATCTCAGCGACGCCGGGCCCGGTGCCCCGCACGTTGCCGCTCGGCGCAGTGGGAAACAGGTCCTGCCCGGCCCCGTAGTTGCCCTCATCCGTGGCGACCGCAGCGGCCGCGTCGAAGGCGGCCCGGCATGCCTGATGGACAGGGGCGGCATTCGAACCCTGGGTGTGTGTCGTGATGATCGCGATGTCATCGCCGGTGAAGGTCACGATATGATCAATCACCCATGGCTGGCCGGAGATCTTCTCTTCTACGGATTCGACCATCCGCGCAGACGGACGTGTGTGCCCGCCGATGGACCCGCAGTCCGCCTTGATTACGCTGAACGTCAACTCATCGATAGACATAGTGCCTCCTGATTTCGTTCTATCGGTAGATGCTTGTGTAGCGATATGCTCGCGTCGAACGGCGGAGCGCTCGCACTATATCAGAGGCAAGCGCTAGGGTCACCCCGGGGCCGTGATGGCCGTTCGCTGAAGCGCCCGTACAGCTTCGCGGCTTGTTCATCCAGCCGTCATTCACGTCCCTTGCCCCAGAAGCCGATCTTATGGAAGGATAGATATAGACGTTCGCTATCACGGCTAAAGGAGCCTCCAATGGCCGACACCATCTCAATCACGGATAACCGCACCGGCCGCGTGTATGAGCTCCCGATTGAAGATGGAGCGGTTCACGCGGTCGAGTTCCGCAAGATGAAGGTGTCTGAAGACGACTTCGGGTTGATGGTCTACGACCCGGGACTCCTCGACACGGCCGCCTGCAAGAGCAGCATCACCTACATCGACGGCGATCGCGGCATCCTGCGCTATCGCGGCTATCCGATCGAGCAACTCGCCGAAAAATCCACTTTTCTCGAGGTCGCCTGGCTGCTCCGCAACGGGGAGCTGCCTACGCAGGCGGAATACGACTCGTGGGTCAACGACATCAGGTACC
>JBKKBW010000461.1:0-7607 GCA_046713635.1 Dehalococcoidia bacterium | reverse complement strand
GGCGCCCATACTGCGGAGCGCGTCGATCAGTCCGGTACGTGTGGGGTTGACGCCGACGCCGGTTAGGAGCAGATCGGCATCCGGATGCGCGGCTGCAGCGACGATCCAGAACGCCGCTGAGCTGATGTCTCCTGGCACGCGCAGATCGACAGGCGAGAGCGCGGTTGGCGGAGCGAGCCGGACGGTCGGCCCTTCGCGCCGGACATCGACACCCATAGCGCGGAGCATGCGTTCGGTGTGATCACGCGTGGGCGCTGCTTCCTCCACAGTGGTCTCGCCTTCCGCGAATAGGCCTGCGAGAAGGACGGCGGACTTGATCTGCGCCCGGGTGACGGGTCCGTAGTGTGTGCCACGGAGCGGGCCACCGCGAATCGACAGAGGGGGCAGCCGGTCACCCTCTCGGGCGAGGAGCTGTGCGCCCATCTCTCGCAACGGTTCGATGACCTGGTGTATCGGCCGCGAGCGCAGAGAGCTGTCCCCGGAAAGAACCGACGTAAACGGCTGACCTGCGAGCACGCCCGCGATCAGGTTGAGCGTCGTGCCGGAGTTACCGCAATCGAGCACGTCCGATGGCTCGCGCAGGCCGTGTAGACCAACGCCGTCGATCTCGAGCGTGCCCTCGCTCTCGTCGAGGCGCGACTCGACGCCAAGCGCACGCAGGCAGCTGAGGGTGGACAGGCAGTCGTCGGCGGCGAGGAAGCCCTGTGTGCGCGAGGTGCCCGTCGCGAGCGCGCCGAAGAGCGCCGCGCGATGCGAAATCGACTTGTCGCCGGGCACCCGAACGGCGCCGCGCAGCTTGGCCGGGCGCGTCACGGTCCGCTCCATGCTAGCGGCCCGGCCTCGGCGGCTCTTCGGCGCTGCGCTGCTCCATGAGCTTCTCGACGTCTTTTGTACGCTTCATTGCCCACTCGCCGATCATGAACGCCATCATGCGGTCGCCCGCGCTGCCTACGTCGTCGCCAGATGCAGGCCGTTCACGCTCTGGGGGCTTGCGCAGGAATTCATCTCGTCCCGTCTGCGCTTGGAGCAACTTCTTGTAGAGTTCCTCTTGTGTTTCATTCGCGACCAGTGAGCGATAGCTGCGCAGCTCCTCGATGTAGCGGTCGATCCAGTGCAGGATGTTCTCGCGATTCGTGAGCGCGATGTCGTGGCCAAGCGCCGGGTTCGTTGAAGCTAGGCGCGTAGTATCGCGGAAGCCGGGGCCTGCGAGCACGCCGAGATCCTGCCAGGCCTGGCTGTCCTTGGCGAGCGAGAAGAGTGCTGAAGCGGCGACGAGCGGCAGGTGGCTGACGGCGGCGAGCAGGCTATCGTGCTCGGCGGCGTCGATGAGTACCGGCGTGGCGCCGACGGCCTCGATCATGTTCTCGACCGCGTTGACGGCGCGCTGCGACGCGTCGACGGTTGGTATGACAGCCCAGGGCTGTCCCGCGAAGAGCGACGCATCGGCTGCGTCGAGGCCAGAGGCCTCCTTCCCTGCGATCGGGTGGCCGCCGATGAAGTTCACATGCTCCGGCAGTAATTCTTTTGCCCAACGGAGGATGTCTCGCTTTGTGCTTGCGGTGTCGGTAACGATGGCGCCATCGGCCAGGTTGGGAGCAATCTCTTCGAAGACGCGCGTCACTTCGGAAATCGGCGTGGCGACAACGATGACCGCTGCGCCATCGCCGATGCGGGCGAGACTGCGCGATTCGATATCGATGACGCCGTTGCGACGAGCCTTGCTACCCGTCCCGTACTCGAGGTCAAAGCCGACGATTTCGAGGTCTTTGAGTTGCGCCCGCTTGAGGGCGAGCGCAAGCGAGCCTCCGATGAGCCCAAGACCGACGATAGCTAATCGTGGCATCGACTAGCTCCTAAGCCGCATCGTCTGCGGCATGGAGGGCCGCGAGCTGATCGCTGGATTCGGTAGTGCGCTCGCCGCGAATGAGCTGGACAACGCGCGCCGTCGAGCCAGCCCGCTGCGCGGCCTGCGCACCGAGCTCCGGATGGTGCACGCAGCGGTAGAGCGCTTGGCGCCAGTCATTGCCAATGCCAGGTGCGATGATGCGCCTCAATATGGATGGCGCGCCCGCGTCGAGCAGGACGTAGGCGACTCGATGCCAGAGCGCGATCTGTCCCTTGCCGCAGTCATGCAGGAGCGCTGCTGCAAGAAGGTCTGGATCTGTGTGCCGTGCGCTGAGGCGGCGATAGACGTCAAGACAGTGTTGCTGGTCACGCAGCGTCATCGATTCGAAGAGCTGCCGTTCGGAGGCGTTCAGGAGCGCGCATGCCTGATGGCGCTGCTTCGGCTCGACGTGCGGGCGGAGCGACGTGAAGAACTGGCGGCTACGGTAGATTGCGCGCGCGAGCATCAGCTAACCCCGGTCATGAGTCGCGTGAGGCCCTGGATGGGGGGCCGCACGACAGAGTCATAGAAGTTGAGACCTATCGCGGGTCCGAGGAAAAAGAGCGCCATCAGGATGAGCATGCCGTAGGGCTCCAGCCTATAGAGCGGCCGCGCGATTTCGATAGGGAGCAGGCCAGTCCAGAGCTTGAAGCCATCCAGCGGCGCGAGCGGGAGGAAATTGAAGACGGCCAGCGTGCAGTTGAGCAGCACCCCAGCGGTGAAGAATAGACCAAGGTAATCGCTGGCGCCCCAGTTGGCGACGAACGGATTGTAGGGTGTGTGGTACGGGGTCCAGCCCATCCGGATGGGTATGGACATGGCCCAGGCGATTGCCAGGTTCGACGCGGGGCCGGCGGCAGCGACGAACGACATGCCGGTGCGTGGGCCATTCTTCAGCGCATAAGCGTTGACTGGCACCGGCTTGCCCCAACCAAAGCCTGCTAGAAACATCAGCAGCGTTCCGAGCGGATCGAGGTGAGCTAAGGGGTTGAGCGTTAGGCGGCCAAGTCGCTGGGCTGTATCGTCGCCGAGGGCACTGGCAACCAGAGCATGACAGAACTCATGCAATGCGATGCCGAGCAGCAACGCAACCGTAACCGCGCCTGCGAACGAAAGGAAGACGAGAAAGCCATCATCGAGGAGCTGAGAGTAGTAATAGAGCACTGAGTGAACCTAAGCGTCGCTATGAGGCCATTATAGCCGAGCTACTGCGCTCGTCCCATGTCGGACGGATGGATCGGTTTCGGTGTTGGAGTTGGTGCGCGCAGTACGTCCGGCCTGGCGCCGAACGCGCGCTAGTTGGCAGCAGTTTCCTCTTGTTGGGCCTCGCTGCCATCGCCCTGCTGATCGTCACCGGACTGTTTGTCCTCATCGGACGAGTCGCCTTCCGACTCGTCCGCGTCTTCCTCGTCGCTATCGTCGTCCGCGTCATCATCGTCCTGCTGGCCGACTGGCTCGGGCGTTTCGATTTCCGGCGGAGCGTCTTCTTCCGCGTTGATGGGCGGAAGCCAGGTGTCGCCGGGGTTGCTGGGCTTCGTGGCCGGGTCAGCCTCCGGCTTGGTGTCGGCCGGCTTGTCAGTCTCGTTCGAACCGACTGGTTCCGGTGTTGGGGCGATCTGCGGTTCCACTACTGGATCGGGCTCTACGGGATCCCGCGCTGGAGACTCGTTGACGACCGGCGCTGCGGGTTCCTCAGCGGGGAGGAGGTCTGGTGACGCACCGTTGTACTCCGGGAACGGATATGGTGGCCGCTGGTCCGGGACATCTATCGTCGGGATGCTTGGGAGCACGTCACCCACCTTGTCGCCTGCCGGTGTTGCGGAGACACCGATGGCGCAACTGGTCATAGCGAAGAGAAGTGCACCAGCAAACGCAGCTCGGGTCGCAGGACGCCAAAACAGACCACGCGTCTGGCGGCCTTGCGTTTCCATCGAGCCTGGATGGCTGCTGGCGAGGGGGCGGACGACGCGTGCCAGCAAAGCCTCTCGACCGGAAGCGAAGGTCGTCGGCGAAGGAGCCGTCGTTCTGAGTGTGAGCAGCTGGGCGCGCATGTCCAACACCCCACGAAGACTGGCCGCCTGCTGTGGATAGCGGGCAAAGCAGTCGTCGCTGGTCGCACCTCCATCGAGGGCCGTAAAGCAATCGATGAGGATGCGTTCCGGGGCGCGGGTCAACTCGTCCAAGCCGGTACACTCCTCTCCATGTTGCATATCCCCGCGACGGGCGATCGTTGTTCGCGCATCACAGATCGGTTCCTTCAATAGCGCGCCGCATTGCTGTGAGTGCACGCACTTCGAGCGAGTAAACCGCGCGTTCGCTGCGGCCCATGGCTTCGGCGATTTCCGGCGTGGTCATGCTGGCAAAGTAGCGCAGGCCAATCACTTGCTGCTGGTCTTCGGTCAGGAACCGCATGGCTGCGCTGATGTCCTGCTGATTGGTGACGATCGTTGCTGGACCCGGGTCGTGCCGGTCGAGGAGAGCAGCGGCCTGCTCCATTGCCTTCGATTCGCGCTGGCATTTGCGAATGTAGTCGCTGACCAGGTTATGTGCGATGCGGTACAGCCAGGCGAGGAGCGGCCGACCGCGGTAGGTATAGCGGTCGATGCCTTCGAGGGCTTCCAGGTAGACGCGCGACGCCAGCTCCGAAGCGACGGTGTCGTCGGTCGTGCGGGCGTAGCAGTAGCGATAGAGCTTTACGTAACTTGTATCGTAGATTTCGGCCCAGGCAGAGGGGGAGCGACTCTTAGCGCGCTCGACGAGAAGCGCTTCCGCATCCTGCGTTGCTGCCCCAAAGGCAGCTTCCCTAGCCGACATATATTCGCTCACCTGGTATATCCTTCGGACGCCGGGGTTCTCCTCGGTAGCCCAGTACCCTAGTGTACGCTTTTCCCACGGAAAGGGGGCGGCCTTTCCTCGCGTAAAGGGGGATATTTTGTTCTGAAGGGGCGGTAAATTCCGAGTTATGGCGAGGATATACAGGGTGGAGGCAGGGTAAGAGAGCGCGGATTGGCCGCATCTAGCCAATAACGCCTCGGACTCCGGCTTCCCCGTGACTAAGCGTCCTCTTCCTTCGTGCGCCTGACTGCATCCAGGCGCGAGAAAAGGGCCCCGACCTTCCACGGGGCTCTTTTCGTGTCTAATCGAGCCTCAGACGCTGTGCTACGCTAGGAGCAGTTTCGCCCGCTGGGGGCGATACTCTTAGTGATGGGACCCGAGGGAGGGCTCTATGACAAGATTCGTTCGTGAGCGAACTTTGGTGGTGGTGCTGGGGTGCGCAGCCCTCGCCGCGTTGTTAGGTGCAGTAGCATGGGCGGCGCCGGGAGGACCCGGTGACGGTGGTACGACCGGCGAGGACGCGACGGCCGTAGCTACGGAATCTCCGGAGGCGACGGAGTCGCCGGACTCTGAAGAAACACCAGAAGCGACCGAGATCGAGGACGCTGAGACGCCCGAGGCTAACGAGATGGAGGAGCCCGAGGACGGGGACGATGGTGTTGGCGTACCGCTGGACAGTCCTGCCTGCGCAGGCACACTCGACGACCCCAACCCGCATGACACAGACGGCGACGGCGATGGCTGTCGCGAAGTTGAGACCGATGAAGGTGTGAAGAACCTGCCTGATCCGGCGGCGGATGCGCACGAAGGTAACCCAGGCCGCATTGGAGATATACATCGCGAGGAGCGGGGTAACGGCGGCAACGGCAACGGCAACGGGAACGATAACGGCGGGAATGGAAACGGAAACAGCGGCAACGGCCCGCCCGATCACGCGCGCACACCCGGTCCGCCGGAAGGCGAACCGCCGTACGGCAACGCCAACGGCCACGACGACTAACCACAGATTTACGGTCGCACCTATCGAGCCCTCATCTGAGGGCTCGCTTCTTTTCGCGGAAAATTCTCCTTGCGCGCTATCCTGGGTTCGCCATGCCTGAATCTTTGATCGAGCGCCTGAAGGCGGTGCCCCAGCGCGCTGGTGTCTATACCTTCCGCAACGAGCGTGGGGAGGTGATCTACGTCGGGAAGGCGGCCAGCCTCAAGGGCCGGATGCGGTCGTACTTCGGGGCGCCGCAGAGCATGGAGCTGAAGACTAGGGCCCTGCGGGAGCACATCGCGGACTTTGAGTACGTGGTGACGCACACGGAGCAGGAGGCGCTCCACCTGGAGGCGACGCTGGTCAAGCGCCACCAGCCGTTCTTCAACGTGCGGCTGAAGGACGACAAGCACTACCCCTATCTGAAGGTCGACCTGGCGGATCCGTGGCCGCGCATCTACATCACGCGGCGCGTCGAGAAGGACGGGGGGCGGTACTTCGGGCCGTTCGCTTCGGCGAGCAGCGTGCGGAAGACGTTGGACATCACGAAGAAGCTCTTCCCCTGGCGTAGCTGCACGATGACGATCACGGGCAAGGAGCCGCGGCCATGCCTGGAGTACTTCATCCACCGGTGCATTGCGCCGTGCACCGCGTTCTGCTCGAAGGAGGAGTACGACGAGGTGATCCGCCAGACGATCTTGTTCCTGGAAGGTCGCACCGACGAAGTGATGCGAACGCTGCGCAAGCAGATGACCGACGCGTCGGAGGAGCTGGAGTTCGAGCGGGCGGCGAACATTCGCGACCAGATCACGGCGATCGAACGCGTGACTGAGCGGCAGACCGTCGCGTCGACGAAGCCGACTGACGAAGACGTGTTCGGCCTGGCGCGCAAGGACGACGAGGCGATGGTGCAGATGCTGTTCGTTCGCGGGACGAAGATGATCGGCATGGACCACTTCTCGCTGGCGGGCGCGAAGGACGAGCCGGACGCGGAGGTGCTCTCAAGCTTCATCAAGCAGTTCTACGAGTCGTCGACTTATGTGCCGCGCAGGCTGCTGCTGCCGTTCGACGTACAGGAGAGTGAACTGCTGACGGCATGGCTGTCGGAGCGGCGCGGCAAGCCTGTCGAGTTGCTGACGCCGCAGCGAGGCGAGAAGCGCCAGCTGGTCGAGATGGCGCAGCAGAACGCGAAGGAGTCGCTTGACCAGGCGCGGGCGCGCTGGATGGCGGACAGCGGCAAGACGGAGGCGGCCCTGGAGGAGTTGCAGGACGCGCTGGAGCTGCCGGACCCGCCGCGGCGCATCGAGTGCTACGACATCTCGAACATTCAAGGGACGAGCTCCGTGGGCAGCATGGTTGTGTTCGTCGATGGGAAGCCGAGGACGACAGAGTACCGTCGCTTCCGGATCAAGACGGTCGTGGGCGCGGACGACTTCGCGTCGATGGCGGAAGTGCTGCGGCGACGGTTCAAGAAGGCGAGCGCGCCTCCGGAGGTGGCAGACCCCTCCCCCAGCCGCATCCTTCGCTCCGCTCGAGGACAGGCCCCGACACGGGAAGGGGAGCCGACTGCCCTCACCCCCGGCCCCTCTCCCCAAGGGAGAGGGGGGAAGGAGCGTTCGCGGAGTGAACGGGCGAAGGCGGAGGCGTGGGCGACGCTGCCGGACTTGCTGATCGTCGATGGGGGGCGGGGGCAGTTGAACGCGGCGCTGGACGTGCTGCGCGAGGCCGACCTGGAGCCGATTGTGCCGGCGGCGGGCCTGGCGAAGCGCAACGAGGAGCTGTACGTGAGCGCGCTGCCGGAGCCGATTGTGCTGCCGCGTAACTCGCAGGCGCTGTACCTGGTGCAGCGCATCCGCGACGAGGCGCATCGGTTCGCGATCACGTACCACCGCGACGTGCGCGGCAAGC
>JBKKBW010000460.1:0-6286 GCA_046713635.1 Dehalococcoidia bacterium | reverse complement strand
GCGCCAGAGAGGTGTACTGGCCGACGGTGCCCGTCGTGTCGGGCGAGGTGATCGTATTGCCCGCGGAGCACGTGGCGTCGCCGCAGTGGAGCACCTTCAGGTCGAAGTTCGTAACGTCCAGGTAGCTGACGACGGGGAAACCCGCGCCATCCAGCGTTAGCGACGTGGAGCTGCCGGTGCTGCCAACCGTGTCGGGCGAGGTGATCGTGTTGCCCGCCGTGCACGTCGCATCGGCGCAGTGGATCACCTTCAAGTCGCTGTTCGTAACATCGCTGTAGCTGACCACCGGGAAGCCGCTGCTGTCCAGCGCGATCGATGTGTCCGATCCTACGAACGCCGCCGTGTCGGGCGCGGTGATCGTGTTGCCCGCTGTGCACGTCGCGTCGCCGCAGTGGATCACCTTAAGATCGCCGGCGCTCCTGTCGTGGTAGCTGATGACCGGGAAGCCGGAGCCATCCAGCGCCAGCGATGTGCTCTGTCCCACCGCGCCTGTCGTGTCTGGCGCGGTGATCGTATTGCCCGCGCTGCATGCGCTGTTGCCGCAGTGCAGCACCTTCAGATCAAAGTTCGTGACGTCCAGGTAGCTGACCACCGGGTTGCCCGAACCGTCCAGCGCGATCGACGTGTACTGTCCGACCGCACCCGCCGTGTCCGGCGAACTGATTGTGTTGCCGGAGCTACACGAAGCATCGCCGCAGTGCAGCACCTCCAGGTCGCCGTCACTCACGTCGTAGTAGCTGACAACCGGGAAGCCGGATCCGTCCAGCACCATCGATATGTGCCGTCCGACGTCACCGTTGGTGCCCGTGTCCGGCGTCGCGATGCTGTTGCCTCCAGCGGCGCCGGCAGGCCCGCTACCGGAATTCATAACGACCGCTACCAACAGCAGAGCCAGGCTGGCGATGGCAGGAAATAGCAGGGCATAACGCTGATGCATGAGGCACTCCTCTATGGTTGCGCGGAATTGGTGAGGCTCGCGCTTATAGACGCGAACTCCGCTACCACAGATCAGCGCCTGCTCGTCAGTTCGGGGCTTGGGACGCCACCGACGGTGAGGACGTGATAACGCCGTGAGTATAACACGGCCAAGCTATCGACTCCGGCCGATAGCCCGTCAAGCGTTTCGTGACACTCTCAGGAAGATTTCCGCCCGTAGGCGCGCGTTGTGTGATCCACGCCACACAACGGCCAGCGCGTCAGAGTCAGCGTTCTACACGGTACCGGTAATTAAATCGCGCCTTTCTCGATTTCCCAGATACGACTCACCCTTCGATCCGCACGATCCCCTGCGCGCCGTCCACCGTGATCCGCTGCCCGTCCTTCAGCACCTGCGTCCCGATGTGCGTCCCAACCACGCACGGGATGCGGTACTCGCGCGCGACGATGGCGCAGTGCGAGAGCATCCCGCCCGAGTCCGCGACCACGGCCGCGACCGTCGCGAAGAGCGGCGTCCAGGCCGGCATCGTCATCTCGCAGACCAAGACATCGCCGGGTTGGAGCTTGTGCGCCTCGGCCAGCGTCCGTACGACGCGCGCAGGCGCGGTCACGGTGCCCGCCGACGCGCCGACGCCGTTGATGATCTTCGGGTCCTTCGACGCCTCCGGCTTCGAGCCGAAGAATGCCTTGGTGAGCGGGTTCTCGCGCATGCTCTCCGGCGGCGGCGTGCCCAGCTCCCGCGGCGGCACCACCGCAGACCAACGTTCGCGTTCCGCTCGCCGCTCCTGCACCAGCGTCGCCCAGTCGCACGACTGCGGAGACTCGGCCGCGGTGGCCAGCTCGTCGTAGCGCAGGTAGAACACGTCATCGTGATGCTCAATCGCTCTCGCGCCCACCAGCCGCCGGCCCAGCTCCAGCAGGGGCCACCGTTGGAGTACGGTATTCATCTGATCGATGTAGAAGTTGTGGTTCTCCTGGATCGGCAGGTACTGCTGTGCCGCCGGCAACATCAAGTCGAAGATCGGCTTGCCCGGGTTGCCTTCCAGCCGCGAGAGCACGTCTTGCAGCAACTCCTCGCGCTCCTCGCGACACTCCTGCTCCTTCAGCTCCGGGTCGGCGTCGTCCGGCGCGCTCAGGTAGTCACGCAGCGCGGACAGCGGGATCGAAGGGTCCTCGATCCACGCCGGGTCGGCCAGCTCGAACGCATCGGTGCGCCAGCCGTACTCGTTCAAGAACTGCTGCAGCTCCGCCCAGAACGCTCGGCCACCGGGCGTACCTTGGAGCGCAACGGCGAGCTCCTCCCTCGGCGTCTCAGCGATAGTCTTGGCGACGTCCGGCCGCGTCAGCGCACGGCGGCTCAGCTCCCAGAGCGCCTTGCCGGACTCGACGCTCTTGTTCTCGAAGCCTTGCAGCAGCAGGTACGGCTCGCCGCCCGACTTGCCGAGTAGCTGCTCGAACGTCTCGGCGAAGCGGCTGGCCACGCCCATCACTGGCATGACTACCTGCATGTGTATATCCCACATGCGCTTGCGCTGCTCGTGCGTCTTATCGATGAAAGCGAGCAAGTCATCCAGCGACATGCTGGCATAGTCCTGCGTCCGAAGGCGCTGGTTCTCAGCCTGGACCTCCGGCAGGTACTCGTTCTCCCAGGTCTGCATCAGCACCGGCAGACGGCGCATGAACTCCGCTTCGACGTTCGGCCACCACGGCGGCGGGAACGAGTCGGCGGGTTCCAGGATCTGCATGCTGCCGTAGACATAGCCGTTGATCTGGATGTTGACGAAGTTCATTGGCATGGCCAGCGCCTGAAACCCGCGCGTCGAACCCTCCGACATCGCCGGAGATTCGAACGTGGCCGTAAGCGGCGTGACGGGATGCGGCCGATGCACCTGGTCCCACATCCAGAAGTGCGCTTCCAGCCCGGGATCGTGCCAAACGAACTGGAACGTGGCTGGTATCGGGATCGGCTTCTCAGGTTCACTCATAGCGCGGCATCGTATCAGCCGCTCCAGACGAGCGGCAAGATATGATGCGTTGGGGGTAAGACATGCGACAGAGTATTGCAGAGCTAGACGCGCGCCGGTTGCTGGGCGGCGGCCCCGTCGTGCTGGTAAGCACATCGTGGCGCGGCAACCACAACGTAATGCCGGCCGCCTTCGTCACGCCCCTAAGCTTCGACCCGCCGCTGGTCGGGTTGGCGGTACATCCCTCGCGCCACACACACGACATGATCAAGTACAGCGAGGAGTTCGCGCTGAACATCCCCACCCTAGAACTGCTCCACCACTGCCAGTACCTGGGCAGCGTCAGCGGCCGCGACCTCGACAAGCTGGACCTGACCAAGCTCCCAACGTTCAGCGCCCGCAAGGTCGATGCGCCGCTCCTCGAGGGCTGCGTCGGCTATATCGAATGCGGCGTCCACGACGCAATGACCACCGGCGACCACACGCTGTTCATCGGCAAGGTCGTTGCCGCACAGGTCGAAAAGGACGCCTTCGACGCGATGTGGCTCCTGGACGACGATGAGCTGAAGCCGCTCAACTACCTGGGCCAGAACCTCTACGCCCTGCTTGGCTCGCCGATCGCGGCCCGCATTCCGAAGGCCGGAGATGACGAAGCCACCGTGGAAGAGCAGATCGAATTCGGCGTCGATCAGGCCGCGGACGAGACTGGTCAGCGCCGCGAACGCGCTTCGGAGGAATCCGAGCACCGTCGCCGCGAAGGCGTCGACGAAGAACAGCGCGACCGCGCCGAAGCGGAAGAGCGCAAACGCCGCGAAGCCGAATAGCCCACACCGGATATTGATCATTGGTCTGAGGGCTTGACATCAAGCAGATACGGTGATATCGTTCCGTCTCAGAACACACGTTTCGAATGCATAAGCGGAGGGAGACCAAGCCATGAAGGGATTGTCAGTCAAGCAGCGGTCGATCCTCGAGTTCATCCGTAACTTTATCCGCGATAAGGACTACCCGCCCAGCATCCGGGATATCCAGCTCGGCTGCGACATCAGCTCGACCTCGGTCGTGGACTATAACCTGAAGGCGCTCGAACGCATGGGCCACATCCGACGCGACCGGGAAGTCTCACGCGCTATCGAGTTGCTGGACGGCAGCGGCCGGCGGCCGCAGACGATCGCCGTTCCGATCATCGGCACCATCGCGGCAGGCGAGCCGATCCCGGTTCCCTCCCAGGACACCTGGTCCGCAATCGACTTCGACAACGTCGTCGAAGTCACCGAGGACATGACGAAAGGCCGGGACCAGGTCTACGCCCTTCGCGTCAAGGGCACATCGATGATCGATGCCCTCGTGAACGACGGCGATCTAGTGATCATGGAGACGGCCCGCTCAGCGGACAACGGCGACATGGTCGCAGCCTGGCTAAAGAACGAGCAGTCGGCCACGCTGAAGCGGATCTACGTAGAGGATGGCAGGGTGCGACTGCAGCCGGCCAACTCAACCATGCAGCCGATCTACACCGAACCCGACAACATCGAAGTCCAGGGCAAGGTCCTCACCACAATTAGCAACCTCGGCTAGCGAACGCGCCCCGGCGCCCAGCAGAGCGAAGCGAGCAGGCAGCCTGCTATGTGCTCGGCCCCAAACCTCGGTAGTCCGCGCCAATCCTACGAGAGTCAGTGCGAATCTGTGTCCAAACCGTCACTGGGCACGCGCCGCCGCTCGTGGCGTCGCCCGGCGCCTCGCGAGCGCAGCAAGCTGGAAGATAAGCAGCTCGAGTGCGGTCTCGTCGTCGTGGATCCCGCGCTTCACGCTCAGGTCGGCATCCAGCAGCAGCCGGTACGCCCGGCGAAGCTGCTCTAACGTGTAGAGCGGCGCTTGCTGCAACAGCCGTTGAATCACAAAGCCCTGCACTTCTAGCTTCGCGCTGATCTCCGGCGGGCGCACCCGCTGCTCCAGCAGCTCCTTCGCCATGAGTAGCAACCGGTACTGTCGCGCGATGACCGCAAGCAGCCGCTGGGGTGCCTCGCCCTCCGCGAGAAGACGGTGCAGCAGCTCGAGCGAGTCGCGCGTCCGCCCTTCGACGACTGCGTCGACCATAGCGAAGACGTTCGGGTCGCGCGCGAAGCTGACCAGCTCGCGAACATCGGCCTCGGTGACCTCGTTACCTCCCGCGTAGGTCGCTAGCTTCTGCAGCTCCGTATCGAGCAGCCAGAGCTTCGTGCCGACGAGCTGAGCCAGCACCGCTACCGCGCGAGCCTGCACCGTCATCTCGTACTTCGCCGCGCGCCGGTTGATCCAACCGGCGACTTCAGCCTGCGCGAGCGGCTTGAACTCCTGCACCCGCGCGCCCTTGGGCAGCTCCTTCAGGAGCGGGTTACGCGCCCCGAGCGTTCCCTCCATAAAGACCAGCGTGGTCGTCTCGGGCAGGTGCGGCAGCGCCTCGACGAACGACTGCCACGCGCCAAGCGCGGACTCGTCCGTCTTGCGCTTGCGCGCGCCCCGGCTGCGGCGCGTCTCCTCGTCAAAGCGCGCGAACAGACCACTGACCACAACGAGCCGGTGGAAGCCGAGAAACGGCATCGTCTGGCAGATCGCGAGCAGCTCGTCGGGCTTCGCGCTCCGGCCATCGACCCGCACCGTGTTGTCGGCGAGCATGCCATCGGTGTCGAGTTCGTGCGACAGCGCGGCGAGCGCCTCGTGGGCCGAGAAGTCGTCTTTGCCGTAGAAGACCGCGAGCATCAGTCGAGGTTCGCTTTCCAGCCGAACCAGACGACCGCCGCGACCGCGACGACGATCAGCGCACCCGGCCACGCCACATTCGACGCAAACTCCGCGAACCGCTCGGCGGTATCTTCGCCTTCCAGGCTGACCGCCTGATACGCAGCGAACACGGCAGCCCCCGCCAACCCCAGCCCCGCCGCGACGAACGCAAGCAAAACGTTCTCGTTCCGCGGCCGCTCAGTCATCTCGATTCGCTCCCCGCAGGTCGGGCTTCAGCCCGACGCTTCCCCCTTCCCTTTAGGGAAGAGCCTGCCCTGAGCCTGCCGAAGGGGGGCCAGGGGGTTAGGTCGGATCGCATACGCAGCAGCCTCGAACCCCGCGCTCCCATGTGCTAACTTCCCCTCGTGCAAATCGTCGCCATCGTCCTCATGGTCGTCGGATTCCTGCTCTACCTGGGCGCGTTCTCGCGCGGGCCCGGCCCCTCAATGGCCGACAAGCCGATGCAGGCCTGGATGTTCTTCGGCGCGACGGCCTGCATTGTGACGGGCTTCCTGCTACTGGTGGCCTAGTCGAGTGTAGCGCAGTGCCACCCCGTGTCACCTTGAGCGCCGCCCGTGGCGGCACCGAAAGGTATTTCGCTGCTATAGCTTCCACGCGTTATGCAG
>JBKKBW010000459.1:0-2458 GCA_046713635.1 Dehalococcoidia bacterium | reverse complement strand
CAACCTCCCCAGCGAAGGCGGGGCAGCCTCCCCTCTCCCTACGGAAGGGAGAGGGGCTGGGGGTGAGGGAGGCCCGGAAAAAGTCGAAATTCCAAAACAAACTTCTCCGGTCGAGCGGGACGCCGCCGAAAACACGAAAATTCCAAAACAAACTTCCCTGGCGTCGGTCGGTCAGGGTAAGGGAGGTGGCCCCAAAACTGCTGCGGGTAAGACTGTCGTTGCTCGCAACGCCACCAAGCACGGCATCATGTCCAACGCACCGGTTGTTGACGACTTCGAGACCATGGACGCCTGGCACGAACACCTCCAGGGCATCCACGACAGCATCGACCCGCAAAGCCCACTAGAGGAGTCGCTCACCTTCCGCCTCGCTGGCGTCCTCTGGCGGCTCAACCGCGTCACGCGCTACGAGACCGCGTCTATCAGGCTGGACATTGCCGACCGCCGTCGGCGTTGGGAGGAGAACGAGGATGCCCTTGCCGACTGGGTGAGCCACCCGGTGACCCTGAGGAGCTAAAGACCAGATCGACTACGACGCGCTTCCCGACAATAAGACTGTCGACAAGGTCATCAAGTACGAGACATCGTTGCACCGCGATATCTCCGAGCCGCCCGCGTGATAACGACTACAGTTTGGGCAGCACGTGCTCGCCGTAGAAATCGATGGCGGCGCGCTGATCGCTCTGGGGGGAGTGGAGGAAGATGTGGGTGGCGCCGGCAGCCGCAAGCTCGCGGACGGCGGCGATGTGCGCTTGCGGGTCGCGGCTGACGACCCAGCTATCGGCGACGCGCTCTGGTTCGACAAGCCGCTCTGCCGTTCGCTCGACTTCTCGCGGGTCGGGGATGTTGACGACCTTGTCGAAGGCCATGAGGAACTGCCACTTGCGGGCGGCTTCGACAGCTTCCGCACGTTCGCCGACGACGGCCCAGAGCTCGACGATTCGCGGCATTTCGGACGGCGACTTACCCGCCGCGCGCGCCGCCTGTTCGTACGCTTCCTTCTGGGCTTCGCCGCGACGCATGGTGGTGTGGTCGGTGATCCAGCCATCGCCGTGCGTTCCTGCTAACGCGCTGCCCTTCACACCCGATGCCGCCATGTAGATGGGGACGGGCTGCGCGGGTACGTCGTAGAGGCGCGCTCCATGCACCTGGTAGTAGCGGCCGTTGAAGTCGACCCAGTCGCCGGTGAAGAGTTCGCGGATGAGCTGGACTGCTTCGACGAGGCGTTCGGAGCGCTCTCGATACGGGGGCCAGGGAGCGAAGGGCGCTTCGTTCACTGCCTCGCCCGTACCAACGCCGAGGAAGACTCGACCGGGATAGAGGACTCCGAGCGTGGCGAAGGCGTGGGCGACCTGGGCGGGGTGGACGCGCAACGTCGGGCAGGTAACGCCGGTGCCCATGAGCACGCTGCTGGTGCGCGCGCCGATGGCGGCGAGGACTGTCCAGGCGTGTCCGGCGTGGCCCTGGTTGTCCTGCCACGGATGGAAGTGATCGCTGACGGTGACACCCCGGAAGCCGGCTTGCTCGGCGTGGACAGCGAGGTCGACGAGGACGTTTGGGGCGAACTGCTCGGAGCCGCAGTGATAGCCGACCACCAAAGGGTGGTCGGTCGGGCCGACCACCAAAGGGTGGTCGGTCGGGCCCACGAAGGGGCCGACCAGCGGACGGTCGGTCGGGCCGACCAGCGGCCGGTCGGTCGGGCCGACGAACGTCATGGAGACGTGCGGGCCGCGAGCGCTTCAGGGTTAACAACGCACTCCGGCACGTCCCCGCGCAGCGCTGCCAGCAGGTTATCAACAGCCAGGTCCAGCATCGCGCGGCGAGTCTCGCGTGTCGCGGACCCAATGTGCGGCACGAGCAGGATGTTCGGCGCATCAAGAATCGATTCGCCTTCGGCGGGCGGCTCGCGCTCCAGCACGTCGAGTGCCGCTCCAGCGATCTCTCCGTTTCGCAGCGCATCGATGAGCGCGGCCTGATCGACGACGCCTCCACGCGAGGTGTTGATCAGATACGCCATGGGCTTCATCAGCCGGAGCTCACGCGCGCCGATCAGCTTCGCCGTCAGGTCGCTCAGGTTCACGTGCAGAGATACGAAGTCGGCCTCGGCCAGCAGGTTTTCCAACGACGCGTAAGTGCAGTAGCCGAACCCCTCTCCAGGCTCGGCGAGCTGGTCATGAAAGCACACCGACATCCCAAAGGCATCAGCTCGCTTTGCCACGGCGCGCCCGATCCGCCCCAGGCCGATGATGCCTAGCCGCTTACCCTTCAGATCGAGGCCGAGCATAGCGGCGCCCCTACCCCACTGCCCATCCCTCACGAGCCGCTCTGCCGTTACGATGTTGCGCGCCAACGCGATAATCAGGCCCAGCGTGAGGTCGGCAACGGCGTCGCTCAGCACGCCGGGCGTATTGCAGACGAGCACGCCGCGCTCGGTTGCGGCTGCGACGTCTACGTTGTC
>JBKKBW010000458.1:0-7257 GCA_046713635.1 Dehalococcoidia bacterium | reverse complement strand
GCTTCGGGGACATAGCTCTAGTAGTATATCGGTCTCGAATCGGAGCGACGGCAGGCTGTTATACTCGCAGGAGTGAATGCCGAGGAACTGATAGCGCCCGTGGATGTCGCCCGCAAGATCGTCGATCTCCTGGCCGACCGGCAGGGCGAAGACGTGCTGCTGCTCGATATCCGCAACGTTGCCTCGTTCGCCGACTACTTCGTCATCGCGACGGCGACGAACTCGCGCCTCATGCGCGCGCTGGCGGAGACGCTCTATAAGGTGATTCCGCCCAGGACCGGCGGCAAGCGCCACGAAGGCGACACGGACTCCGGGTGGATCCTGGTCGACTACAGCGACGTGATCGTGCACCTGTTCTCGCCGGAGCTGCGCGGGCACTACGCCCTAGAGGAGCTCTGGAACGAAGCCACGCAAGTCGTGCGGATGCAGTAGGGGCGGGCCGAGATATACTAATGAGCGTGAAGGCCAACGGAGTCAAGTACCAAGAGCGCATCGTGCGCGACGCGAAGATCCTGGCTGGCAAGCCGGTGGTCAAGGGGACGCGTGTGCCCGTCGAGTTGGTGCTTGCGCACCTCGCGCAGAATCCGGACCTCGATGACCTGTTCGCGGCGTATCCCCGCCTTAAGGTTAAGGACGTGCAGGCCTGCCTGGCATACGCACAAAGGGCGGTTGAGAAGGTGCCGACAGCGGTGATCCGTCCGAGGCGCCGCGTTGCTTCAGGGCGCGGTGAAGTTCCTCCTCGACGAGAACGTTGATCGTCGGGTCGCGGTTCATCTGACCGATCTTGGCCACGATGTAAAGGTGATAGCTCGCGACTTTCCGAGCGCCCTTCGCGATCGAGAGGTCTTGTCAATAGCGCCGCGAGAGCGCCGTACTCTCATCACTAACGATCGCGACTTCGGTCAACTCACTGTTCGAGAGAAAAGGTTACACAGCGGCGTCATCCTGCTCAGGCTGACTAGGACGAATCTAGCTTTCGTTCAAGAGCGCCTGGACTTCGTTCTAGCACACTACGAGACTAGGCTTTCCGACTTCTTGACAGTCACGGACGCTCGGGTGCGTGTTCGTTAGCTCCCAAACACCTCAGCCCACCCCTCCGCGTTGCGCAGGCGCGTCCCTGAGAACTCCAGCGTCGATTCGATGATGCGCCTCCAGAGATCGACCAGCCGGGGCGTGATGCGCAGCTCAACGTTCGCTTCGACGAGCGCTTGGAGCAGGTCGCCGACGGGCTCGACCGCGAGCGGCTCGACGGTCTCGTTCGAGACGTAGTGTCCCGCCGTCGCGTCGTTTAGGCGAAACGGCGCCTCCGGCATCGTGTAGCGGTAGAGCGTCGTCTCGCGGATCGCCGGTAGCCACTTCGATTCGACTGCAATCACCATCCGCGCGTCGATCCCACCGACCCAGCGTTCGCGGTCGGCGGGCGTCGTGCGATCGCCGGGCCAGAAGCAGGCGCGCGGGCACTGGCGTGGCACGTAGTACATCGGGGCGTGCCACTCGTCGATCGCCCAGACGAGCGCATCGTCCTGGACGCTCGTCGGCGCAACGTGCGGCTCGAAGACTCGGATGCCCGGGTCTTCGCTGAAGTGGTAGAGCGCCACGAGCGAAGTGTAGCTACTCGCCGAGCACCCAGGTGTCGGTGCTGCGCTCCCAGCTCACGATATCGCTGTCGTTGAAGAAGAGCGCGATCTCACGCGCGGCGGAGGTAGGGGAGTCGGAGCCGTGGATCAGGTTGTTCTGGATGTAGACCGCCATGTCGCCGCGGATCGTGCCGGGCGCGGCCCTCTGGGGGTCGGTTGCGCCCATCGTGTTGCGCACCAGCTCGACTGCGTTCGAGCCTTCGAACACGCAGGCGACGATCGGACTGGAGGTGATGAACGCGATGAGCCCGGCTAAGAACGGTTTGGCTTCGTGCTCCGCGTAGTGGCGGCGCGCCAGCGCATCATCGACCTGCATCAGCTTGAGCGCGACGATCTTCAGGCCGCGCCGCTCCAGCCGCGAGATGACCTCGCCGGTCAGTCCGCGCTGCACAGCGTCCGGTTTTACTAAGACAAGAGTTCTTTCTACTGGCATGTTCGCTCTTTCTAGCGTTGAGTTCGAACCTCGAACATCGAGATCATTGTGGCCCGATCGCGGGCTCGCGTAAGTATAGAGGCTCCAGCGAGTTAGGATCATCCGTCTCGCCTGCGGCCAGCCTTCGCCACGCCAGCTCCGCCAGCAACGCTGCGCGGCGAATCGTCGCGGCGCCTGTGGCGAACCGCAGGGCGCGCGCGCGGAGTTGGTCCGCCAGGTCATCATCGATGTCGCCGGTGACGAGTGCGCCGTCCGGCAGCATATCGATAAGCTCATCCTTCGGCGTCAGTCGCGGCGCCAACAGCTCGTGCCAGTCCGGATCTGCGGCGTAGCACGCCCAGGCGAAGTCGTTGCGGCCCGACTTGTGCACCGCGACCACCGGTCCGCCATGCGATGCGAACGCGTACGCATCGACCTCGAGTCGACCAACGCCGACGAGTGGCAGCTCGAGTCCGAACGAGAGGCCCTTCGCGGTGCTGACGCCGACGCGCACGCCGCCGTATGTGCCTGGGCCGATGCAGATGAAGATCGCGCGCAGGTCGTCCTTCGAGAGGCCACGCGACGTAAGGAGTGCATCGATCGCCGGGAGGAGCTGTCGAGACTGGTCGCGCCCGCACTCCCACGTCTGTTCCGCAATCAGTCGTCCCTCATTCGTCAGCGCAATCGACGCGAGTCCGGACGTCGTATCGATGGATAGCTCCAGCGACTGTGCCTCGATTGTCATCTCAAGCCAGCGAGCATCTTTTCATATCGTTCCCCGTGCGCCGTGATCGTGATCTTGCGTTCGTCTTCGCCCGATTCTTGGAGCTGTATCAGCAGGTGCTCCGGCGGTTGTTCGCGCGACGCGCGGTCTGGCCACTCGACGATCAGGACGCCGTCAGACGCGACGTCGTCTAGCGCGAGATCGACAACCTCACCCGGATCGTTCAGCCGGTATAGGTCGGCGTGGTAGATCGTCAGGCGGCCATGGTACTCGTTCATCAGCACGAACGTTGGCGACTTCACGGGCTCCGCTACCGCCAGCGCCTCGCCGATGCCCTGCGTGAGCGTCGTCTTGCCGCTGCCAAGCTCGCCCTGCAGCAGCAGTGCGTCGCCTGCCTGCAGGAGCGCCGCGATGCGCCCGCCGATGCGCTTCGTCTCCTCAGCGCTCTCGCTCTCTAACACGATGCTGGTGGCGTCGCTCACAGCGCGCTCACGAGGGGCGCAGGTGGTCCCAGCCTGCTGCGGGAAGATCGACTGGCTTGCCGCTACTGTCGAGCAACGCCGCGATGTGCCCCGCCTCGATGACCATTTCGCCGATGATAGTGATCGACACGTCGCACTGGCTGGCGAGCACATCGATCTGCTCTTGCGTGCCGGCCAGCAACAGCTCGTAGTCTTCGCCTCCGGTAGCGGCCATGCGGAACGCCTCGTCTTCTCCAAACGCAGCGCGCAGGGCAGGCTCGATCGGCAGCTTGTCCTGCCAAACCACGGCGCCGAACCGGCTTGCTTTGCAGATGTGCGCTAGGTCCTGCATCAGTCCGTCGCTCACGTCGATTCCGCAGCGTACATGCGCGTCGATAGCGGCCAGGCCGACGTCGACGCGCGGGTGCGGCCGGAACTGGCGCCCGCGCAACTCACGCGCTGCCTGATCACCGACTTGTGCGCCCCGTACGACGGCCAGGCCCCCTGCCGCACCACCGAGCGTTCCACTCACAGCGATGAGATCCCCAGCCTGCGCCCCGGTCCGGCGGAGCAGCTTGGGCTGCTTGGCATCGTCTAGCTCCGCGCGCCCCGTCGCGGTAACCGAGATCGCTAGCTCTTCTGCACGGACGATGTCACCGCCCGCGATCACGATGTCCATCGCTTCCGCAGCTTCGGCGAGGCCACGATATAGCTCGTCTAGGTCCTCGACCTCGATGTCAGGGCGGACCATCAGTGTGACCAGCGCCATCTCTGGCCGCCCGCCCATCGCCGCGATATCGCTCACGTTCACCGCAAGCGCCTTCCAGCCGAGGTCGCGCCAACCCGTGCTCTCGAGAACGAAGTGTACGCCTTCGACGAGCGTATCGGTTGTTGCGACTAGCGCGCTGCCCTCCTGTAGCCACACAGCCGCGTCGTCGCCGATGCCGGCGTAGAGTCGATCGTCCTGGGCGGCCGTTCCGTGGGCGGCAAGCAACTCCGCCAGCCGCTCAATCACGCCGAATTCACCTAGCTCGGATACCTTCATGAGTGGAGTATAACTGGCACTCCAGCACCAGCCGGGCGGGCTGTGTGCCAGTGGGAGCTGACAAGCTGACTGGCTGACTAGCTGATAAGCTCTAGCGTGCGCGTAGCTATCGTCTCTGACATCCACAGTAACCTCTCGGCGCTCAGCGCCGTCCTCGACCACGCGGGAGCTATTGATGCCATCTGGTGCCTCGGCGACATCGTCGGCTACGGCCCGCGGCCAAACGAGTGTATTGCGCTGCTGCGCAAGTACCAGGGCTGGGCTGTCGCGGGGAACCATGACCTAGCGGCCAGCGGCGGCATGGGCGTCGAGGAGTTCAATGATGCGGCTGCCGAGGCCGCCCGCTGGACCGCCGAACAACTCTCGGAGGAGTCGGGCGCCTACCTCCGCGGGCTCCCGCCCGTCGTCATCGAGGGCGACTTCACGCTCGTCCACGGCAGCCTGCGCTGGCCCGAGTGGGAGTACCTGCTTTCGAGCGAGCAGGCGCAAGCGCAGTTCGAGCTGCAGAGTACGCCATACAGCCTCGTCGGGCACTCGCACCTCCCGTTCGTGTCTCGCGAGCAGGCTGGTGTCCCGCCGGTGCTCGTGCCTGCCAGCGACGGCGCGCGCGTCGATCTCACCAGCGAGCGACTGATTATCAATCCCGGCAGCGTGGGCCAGCCGCGTGACAGCGATCCGCGTGCAGGCTACGCTCTCTACGATTCGTTGGCTGGTGCCGTCACGCATCACCGTGTTGAGTACGACATCGTGGCAACACAGGAGGCAATGCGCTTGGTGAAGCTGCCTTCCTGGCTGATCGATAGGCTGGGCTATGGGAGATAATCGCTCACGGTGCCAAGCCGTGCTCATCTGTGGCTAAATGTATCGCAATGTCTCAAGACCACCGCCTCAACGTCCTCATAACCTTCGCGCTGGACGATGACCTCGTCGGGCAGGTCCGGGCTGTCGATCCCTGTATCGAAGCGCATGTGCTCGGCCAGCACGCGCGCCAGCTCTTCCGAGCTGAGTTGAAGTACCCGAGCGAGCTGGAGGCGCAGACGGCGCGCCAGGAACTCGAAGACGCGATGCGCGACGCCGCGGTGCTCTTCGGTTTCTGGGGCAACCTGCTCGTTGAGATGTACCCGGACCCAAAGGTTCTGCGCGAAAGAGCGCCCAACCTCCGTTGGATCCAGCTCACCAGCGCAGGCGTCGACCGGGCTGCGCGGAGCGGACTGGTCGGAAGCGAATTCAGGATCACGAACGCGAGCGGTGTTCACGCCACGCCCATCGGTGAGTACGTCCTGTGCATCATGCTCATGTTCTGCAAGGGCGGCGCAACGTTTATTCGAGCGCAGGAGCGCCGCGAATGGACGCGCTTCATGTCACGCGAGCTGTACGGCAAGACGGTCGGCATCGTCGGCTACGGGCACATCGGCGAAGGCGTTGCGACGCTCGCGAAGGCGTTCGGCTGCCGTATCATCGCGACACGCCGTTCCGTCACCGAGCGATCGAGCAGCGATCTAGTCAACGAGCTGCTGCCCTCGGCCGAGCTGCCGCGGCTACTGTCGGACAGCGACTTCGTCGTGCTCGCCGTGCCGCTCACGAACGAGACGCGTCACATGATCGATGAAGCAGCGCTGCGTTCGATGAAGGCGTCCGCTGTGCTGATCAACATCGCGCGCGGCGCCGTGATCGACACGGACGCGCTCATTCGCGCGCTCAAAGAAGGCTGGATTGCAGGCGCTGGCCTGGACGTCTTCGAGCAGGAGCCGCTCCCGCCGGACAGCGAGCTGTGGTCGCTGGAGAACGTGATCATGAGCCCGCACATCTCCGGCGGCACGGAGATCTACAACCAGCGCGCCGTCGCGATCTTCTGCGACAACCTACGTCGCTACCTCGCAGGCGAGTCGCTGATGAACCTCGTCGACGCCGAACGAGGATACTAGGACGATGCCGGACGAGACCGCAGTCCGCGCAGCGCTCGGGCGGCTCACCACTGACTCCGGTGAGCTACTGCTCGCGAACGGAGACGTAGGCACCGTCGTGGTCGACGGCGAATGGCTTGTTGTGGTCTTGCGCAAGGAGGGCCTCTCGCGAGAGGGGCTCCGGCGCATACACGCGCATTTGCGGCGAGAATTTGCGAACGCGATCGTCGAGCTTCGCTGCGGGGATACGGTCTACCGCGGTGGCGCCGGCTTCGGCGAAGGCAATCACGTCATTGCGGTATTTGGCGGGAAGGGCGGCGTCGGCAAGTCGACGATCGCGGTCAATCTTGCGCTCACCCTCAAAGCGATGGGCCTCGCCGTCGGCGTCCTCGACGCCGATCTCAATGCGCCGGACGTCCCGCACCTGCTCGGCCTCCACCCGAAGCGGCCGCCGCCCGGCTTCGGCTGGAAGCTAAGCAGCCCGAAGATCGACGCGCCGTCGGAGCGTGTACGCCCGCACGAACGCATCGGCGTCGAGCTGATGTCGGTCGGGTTCGTCGTGCCGGAAGGCTACGCGCCGATGATGACCAGCCGTATGCTCGTCTCCGCGTTGCTCCGGTACCTACTGTTCGATGTCGCGTACACAGCGCGCGTCCTCATCATCGATGCGCCGCCCGGCACGGGAGAGGAGTTGCAGGTCATGGCGCGCGAGCTGCCGCTCTCCGGCGCTGTCTTCGTCACCACGCCGCAGGACCTGGCGCAGATGGACGCGGAGCGGACACTCGCGTTCCTCACCGAGCACGACGTGCCCGTCATCGGCCTGGTGCAGAACATGGCGTTCATGACCTGTCCGCACTGCGACGAAGAGATCGACATGTACGCGCAGTCGCGGCGGCTACAGGACGCGGGGCTGCCCGTGCTCGGCCGCATTCCGTTCGATGTGCAGCTCTCGAAAGCTGCCGACGGCGGACGCCCCCTAGTGCTGGGCGACCCGCGCGGGCCCATCGCCTACGAGTTCGCCCGCATCGGCGCGCAGGTCCGCCGCTGGCTGGACAGCCGTTAGCCGCCGCAGGG
>JBKKBW010000457.1:0-1447 GCA_046713635.1 Dehalococcoidia bacterium | reverse complement strand
CCGTAGTATGGCTCGTTACACGATAGTACCTGCACCGGGTTCCCCAAGGGGCGCGCGCCCTCGCTGACGCGGATCTTGTCGAATGCCGGGTGCGCGCTAAGGAAGATGAGTAGGTCGCCCCGCGAAGCGAGCAGGTCCGGGAAGCGCGCTCGGACCTCCGACATCACCCCTGTGCTGCGGTAATCAGGCAGCACGCACGAGTCGTGACCTAGCTCAAGGGTCAGTTCCGCACCACCTGCTCTGAGCGGTCGAAGCGATCGCATGCTCATGGCGACGATAGTGCCTTCCTGCTCGGCGAGTACGATGCATGTTGGCCGCGGCAGCGCCATCTTCCAGCTCAGGTGGTCTGCGGCGCTCGCTTCGGTGTCAACGCTGGGCCAGCGTGGGTACGCGGTTTGTAGCAGCTCAACTACTGCCTGCTCGTCGCCGGGACGGAAGAGGCGCACGTTGCAACGCGGCGCTGTCTTGCTGGAGAAGTAGAGTGTGCCTTCAGTTCGCTCGGCCTTCGCGGCCATGCGTGCTAGCCGGCCGCCGCCGCGATAGCCTCGACTATCTTCGTATACCCCGTACAGCGGCACAGGTTGCCCGCTATTGCTTCGCGGATTTCTGGCTCCGTTGGGCTCGGGTTGCGGTCGAGCAGGTTCTTCCCGGCAAGGATCATGCCGGGAATGCAGAAGCCGCACTGCACCGCACCCTTATCGATGAACGCCTTCTGCACAGGATGCAGCGTCGCCCCGTCAGCCAGCCCTTCGATCGTCGTGATCTGGCCGCCGCTCGCCTGTGGCGCCAGCATCAGGCACGACGTCACCAGTTTGCCGTTTACGATCATCGAGCACGCGCCGCAGTCTCCCGTGCCGCAGCCTTCCTTCGCGCCGGTCAGCCGCAGTTCGTCGCGCACGACCTCCAGTAGCGTCCGGTTCGGCTCGATGTACGCCTCGTACTTCCGGCCGTTGATCGTGTAGTTGACTTCCATCTTCAGCATGAGCTAGACCAGCTTCTCCTTCGCCAGATCGGCCTCCAGCCCGAGGCTCTCCAGCGTTTCGTGGCCCATCAGCACCGGGTCGCGCTTTTCGCCAAACACCACGGTCGTCGTGACCGACTTGTCGCCGATGCGCACCTGCGTCTGTCCGACGTCTCGTTTGATCAGCCGCCCGTCGGTGTGGCGCAGGGACACGCGCTTCTCGATCTGCACGCCAAGCTGTTCCAGCAGCGGTTGCGGTACCCAAGCGTTCGCCGCCTTTGTTCCGACGATCCCGCTCAATTTCTCCCACCGGCCGCCGTTCGGGTCGCCGATCTCGAACTCGACTTGAAACTGTCCCATCGTTAGGTCACCTTCGCTCGTTCGAGCGCGATCTGCAAACAACGCTTGGTCATAACGCCGACGAGATAGCGCCGGAAGTCGGCTGAGCCGCGCACGTCGGAGATCGGCCGTGCATCTTCCTTCGAT
>JBKKBW010000456.1:0-4389 GCA_046713635.1 Dehalococcoidia bacterium | reverse complement strand
GAGTGATAGACGACAAACTTCATGTCGGGGTACGCCTTCGCGACGACGCCGATGTCGCGCGGCGACGCGTATCCCGGGTCAAAGCCGAACAGCGGCAAGCCTTTGTGCGCGCAGATCATCTTCACGTCGGTCTCGCGCGCCGTCTCGATCATCGGGATACCGTACTGCTCGTCGTCCAGGAACCAGCCCTGGCCGGTAGAGCCTGCGTAAGGCGTATACACCTTCCATGCCGCGACGTCGAGCTGCTCCGACCGCGCCCGCATCGCGTCGAGCTGGTCCTCGAGACGCCCGACGTTCGGGACAACGATGCTGTGCAAAAGCGATCGCGACGCGCCGCCGGACGACAGCATGTCGATCGTTTCGAGCGTGTTGCGCATCTCCTCGAACGTGAGCGGGTCGCTGCTATCGTCGGGTGAAGGCGTGTCGGAAAGCACGGCGACGGTCGTGTCGCTGTCGAGGAAGATGTCCTTGATGTAGTAGTAGCGCCCGAAGCACTCCGGCGCGCCGACATCGCAGTCCGGGTTGACGCTCTTGAACAAGCTGGCCAGGCCCGCGCCGGGCGGCGTCCCCGGGTTCACGTGGTGCGTCTGAATGTCGAAGATGAACTCGTCGCCGGTGAGCAGCTCGCAGGCGGCTTCGGGCGAGCCGTCGGCGGGCGTATTGAATGAACCGCCCGGCTTCGACTTGCCATCGCCGCACGCGACTGTGTTAATCGCTCCGAGCGTAACGGCGAGGCCGCCCAAGCCGAGCAGGAACGCCCGGCGGTCGATGCCTTGCTTGCGGGCAATCGCCTCAGCCCGCTCGTGGGCGAGCGCGGCCATGCGCAGATGGTGGGGGCCGGGGTCGAAGGGGACGAACTCGCCGTTGCTGGCGGGGCCTGGCTGGAACGGGAGGAGGGGCGGAAGGTCGGGCTCGAACTTGCTGGAGAGCATCGAAGCACCTCGGCGCTGAACGAGATTCATTTAGTGTAATCGTCTCATAACCGCAGGCTCGGCGGCAAGGTGTCCCGTTGATCGTAACCGAGCAGGCAGGTACTTTCTTGTTACAGAAGCAGTTCACAGGGAGGGAGAACTATGCAAGGAATCGGGATATCGAGGAGATGGCGGCTCCTGGGATTCGTCGCAATCCTGGCCGCGGTGCTCAGCATCGGCGCGATCGCCTGCGGCGATGACGATGATGAGCCGGGCGATGGAGACACCACTCCGATCGCGACTACGAGCGACGAGACGGCAGAGCCGACCGAGGGAGAGACCGCAGAACCTGGGGTCGCGGGCCAGATGAACCTTACGTCCGTGGAGTACTCGTTCGGGAACGTGCCGGCGAGCCAGCCGGGCGGCTTGACGACCATCACGCTGGACAACATCGGTGGCGAGGAACACCAAGCGCAGTTCGTGAAGATGAACGAAGGCGTGACCTTCGAGCAGCTGCAGAATACGCTTGCAACCGACGAGACCGGCGCAGAGGCGCTTGCGCTCGTATCGGTCGCCGGCGGCGTCGCCCCCGTAGCTGGAGGCGAGACCGGGCGAGTGACGCACGACTTGAGCGAGGGTACCTACGCCGTGCTCTGCTTCGTCCCGACCGCGGACGGGACGCCGCACTACGCTGAGGGGATGATCACGGAGTTCGAAGTGACCGCGCCCGAAGGCGCGGAGCCGCAGCCCCCGGGGGGGCAAGCGAACCTCACCGTCTCTGATTTCACATTCGGCTCTGGGCTGACGCTGCCCGCGGGCAGCGCGTCGACAGTACAAGTCGTGAACAACGGACCGCAGCCGCACGAGGTCGCGATCGTCGCGCTCGAAGAAGGCTTCACCGTTGAGCAACTGACGGCGCTCTTCACCGAAGAAGAGCCGACTCCAGCCGCGGGCGAGACGCCGGAAGAGCAGGGTCCCCCGCCGTTTTCCGCTGCGGGCGGCCTGGGCGCTATTCCGCCGAGCAGCGACGGCTACATGCAGGTGAACCTGCCTGCCGGCAACTACGCCTTCCTCTGCTTTGTGCCGGACCCGGGAACGGGAGCGCCTCATGCCGCGCTAGGGATGGTCGGGTCGCTCACTGTAGAGTGACATCCTAACGGACGAAGATTAGCTTAGACTGCGAAGGCCGTCCTTCTTCGGAAGGACGGCCTTCGTCTATCCCAGCTCACGGTCGGCCAGCACCTCCTCGATCCGGTGCAGGCAGCTCGCCACCAGCGCGGCGTTCGTCTCGGCGTAGTGCGCGATGCCGCCGACCGCACGAAGCGCCCACCCCCTGCCGCGCGCCCACGTCGCGTCGTCGACATCGAGCGCATCCCGGAACGCCGCTCGCGACTCTCCGGAGAAGAGGCTCCACGCGACATCGAGTTCGCAGGCCGGGTCGCCGACGCCGAGACAGCCGAAGTCGATCACGGCGCTCAACCGGCCCTCGAAAGCAAGGATGTTGAAGGGCAGATCGCCGTGGACCCAGACCGGCGCTCCGTCCCAGACGGGAGCGCGCAGCGCCTCCTCCCACGCCGCCGTCACCGCCGCGCCGTCAATCATGCTCGCGCTTGCCTCGATCGCCCGGCGCACGTCGGCATCGCGTTCGGCCAGCGGAACGCCTCGATAGAAGTTCGCCGGACCGGACGGCGGCCCGCCCGCCGTATCGATTGCCTGCAACGCGCGGATGAACTCGGCAAGATCTATGGCCGCCCGCGTGAGATCTTCGATGTTTGCCTTCGTCGCGTTCTCGCCGGGAAGCCAGCGCTGAACGGACCAGCGCCATGGATAGCCCTCGCCCGGCTCGCCCACTGCGAGCGGCAGCGATATGTCCAGCGGGAGCTGCGGCGCGAAGCGCGGAAGCCAGGTGCTTTCTTTGTTGATCAGGTCCTTCGCCCAATGGATGCGAGGCAGGCGCGCCATTAAGTCATCGCCGAGACGGTAGATAGCGTTATCCGTGCCCGAGTGCTCGAAGCGCTCGATTGGCAGCCCGGCCCACTGCGGGAACTGCGCCTCAAGCAGCCTGCGCACGAGGGAGACACTGGTCTCAACCTCGTCGGCGTGCATCCTCGTGGCCATCGCTAAGCCAGCTCCTTCAGTATCGACCGGTAGGACGCCAATCGCTCGCGTAGGAACCAGTCGTGGTGCGCCTCCACATCGACCGCGCAGTCCGGTTCGCCGCGGTGCAGGCAATCGCGGTACGCACAGCCCGAGGCGAGCGCGGCGATATCGGCGAAGTGATCGCCCAGCTCCTGCGGCGCGACGCCGCGGACGCCGAACGCGCGTATGCCAGGCGAATCGACGACGAACGAGTCGGGCATCGACAGCGGCACGAGCCGCGCCGACGACGTGGTGTGGCGGCCCTTCCCCTGGCCCGCCGTCGATTGCGTGACATCGTTCACGCGCAGCGCTAGCCCCGGCTCGACGGCGTTCAGCAGCGAGCTCTTGCCGACGCCCGAGTGCCCGGTGAACAGCGAGACGCCGCCGGAGAGCCGCCCCCGCAGCGCATCGAGGCCGCTGCGATCGACAGCGCTCGTTCGCACGCTCTCGACGCCGATGCGCGCATAGCCCTCAAGATAGCGCTCGACTTCTGGCGGCACGCCGAGGTCGCATTTGTTCAGACAGACCAGCACCGGTAGCGCGTCGAGCGAGGCTGCTACCAGGTAACGGTCGATCAGTCGCGGGCGGAACGGCGGCGTCAGCGGCGAGCAGACGACCACGACCTGGTCGATGTTCGCCGCGATGACCTGACCCTTGTACAGTGCCGCGTCGCGCGACGGGTCGGAGACTGCGCGGCGCAGTGCCGAGCTGCGTGGTAAGACGCTGACAATCCGCGCTTCCCCTGTAGCGCCCGGCTCCAGCTCGACGCGGTCGCCGACGGCCAGCGGGCTGCGTTGCTCCGGCGCGAGCGTCCGCAGACCAGCGGCGAGCGTCGCGCGCAGCACACGGCGCCGGAACGAGACGAGCGAGTCGCCGGAGCGGACTTCGATGACCGTGCCGGCTTCGACATCGACCGGCGCGGCCCCGGGCTGAGCGGCAGCGACCGAGACCTCCACCTTCAGCCGGCGGATCTTCTCGTACGACGGCGTAGCGTCCGAGTCGTCCCAGTCGCGCTGGCGAGGCGTGCGCTCCTGCTGGTGCGCGCGTGCCAATCGACGCTGAGCTTTCGCTTCCTTACGCTGTTCTAGCTGACCTTTGTTGGCCATCATCTTACTGATGGCGCGAATATGGCGCTTGGTGAGTTTGTGAGACATGACGCTCCTTCGCGTTGAAGCGGCTGGCAAGCCAGCCGGGGCAAACAAAAACGGCCGGGCGTTCCCCGGCCGTCGCGAAAGGAGCGTGTGCTCCTAGAGCGTCGAGACCCGGGGACGCAGTGAGTCGAAACTAAGAGCAAGGACTTGCTGTGCCATGATCGGGTCTCCTTTCGTCAGAAGTGTTG
>JBKKBW010000455.1:0-3910 GCA_046713635.1 Dehalococcoidia bacterium | reverse complement strand
ACCGCGACGAGCGTGTTCCCCTTCCCTTTAGGGGAGGGGTTAGGGGAGAGGTCCGACGCATAGAAGACGCCGTGGCCCTTGCTGCCGAAGACCTCTTCGTGCGCCAGCGTGCCCGCGACGAGCCGCTCCGTGAAGTCCTCGATCTGCTCGGTCGACATCTCGCCGGTGTGGTGCTCGTACAGGCTGACGATACTCGTACCGCGCAGGTGAAACGCCAGCGCGTGCATGTTCCCGAGGTTCAAAACGAGCGACTCGTCCACTGCCGCGACGCGTTCGTCCTGGAGCGCGCCCAACGCGGCCGCCGCGCCCGTATCGAGGAAGACCGCCGGGGCTTCGCCGCGCACGCTGGCCATGAGCGCGCGAGCGCGCGTCAGGTACTCGGGCAGCTCGTCCGGCAGGTAGGCGAACGCGCGCAGGTCGTTCTCGCGCTCGACGACGCGCTTCAGGTGGTCGAAGCGGAAGAGCCGGTCCGAGTAATCTGGCGGCGAGTTCCCGTGGTCGAGGCAGCCGAGCGCGAGGCCATCGAAGTCGCCCGACACATCGAACGCGGCGAGCGCGGCGCGGATCGCGGGGAGGTCGAGGTCGCGTAGCTCGATGCGCTCGACATCGCGTAGGCCTGCCGCTTCGTCGTCGCTAACGATGCGCACGCCCATCGCCTCGACGCGGGAGAGGTCGTCATCGAACGTCTTGGCGGCCTCGGCCGTGGCGTAGGCGGGATGGCCCGCGCGCAGGTGGTCTTCTAACGCCCAGTGGCACGGCCCGCCGCCCTGAATCGAGCCGGAGAGGAGCACGGCGTGGCCCGCCTCCGTCGCGCGCCGGATCTTGCCAGCGGCGATCGACGTCGCGCTGGGCATGACGAGCTTGCTGCAGTTCTCGATCGGTCCGGACGAATCGAACAGCAGGATGTCCTGCGTTCCGGTGCCTACGTCGACGGCGAGGATGCGCATGGCAGTGGAATTGTACAGCGAGGGTCGGGCTTCGACGGCTTCAGCGCACGGGATCGGGGCGCGAACTTGGCAAGGCGGGCACGACTAGGAGTGCTACGCCGAGGACGAGCCACATCGCGCCGCCCAGCGCGGCTCCGCCGCGTTCGAAGCTAAGTATCATCGGCGCGATGGCCGCGGCGATGAGGAGGACGCCGGGCCATCTGCCGAGTGCTCCCGTCACTAGTACGCTCAAGCCGAACGCCGCGGTGGAGACGACGAAGATGAGGCCGCCAGCGGCGTAGAGGAGGAATAGCGGTTCGAACGCGCAGTGCTCGGCTCCGTTTGCCAGGCCAAACACAGCAGCTCCGGCCGCGCCTACCAGCGCAAACATGCGAGCGGGGCCAACGGCCTGGCTGGAGAGTCCGAGCAGGGTCAACCCCGTCATTACGCCAGCTATCGCGAACATCGCGTCTCCCGCGAGCTCGCTTGGCGACGAGCAGTCGCTGGCCGACGTGTCGGTCAGGGCGAGGCGGATGCCTTCCCACGTGAGCCAGGCAATCCCGGCACCGATGGCGCTTACAGCGATAGTTGTTCTCGCCATTGGGACGAGCCTAACCGAGCGCGGCTAGACGCACAACTCAGATTGACTATTCGTGGCCTAGGGGGAGGGGGCGGCTGTCCGCCGGACTGGGTGCAGCCCCGTCGCGGGTAGCTGCGGGATTCATCCCGCAGGATCGCGTTCGACGGGAGGGCGTCCCGTGGACGAGTCCGGCGGACAGCCTATCGGGAGGGTCTCCCCGAAGGGAGGGCCGCCCGGGCCGCGTGACGGCGGGGCGGGGGACAGTCCGTAGGCTACGATCGAGGCTCGCGCAGGTCGCCCGAATACCACTCGTGGACGAGGTAGGTAGTCGAAAGAGTCAGTACAAGGAGCAGCGCCACTGCGAAAGCCATCGTGAAACCTCCAGAATGTATGTCCCGAACACCCGTACTATAGAACATACAAGCTGAGGCTGTCAAGAGGGATCTGGTTAACGTTTTGTTATTCGGGATCCGCGGGGATGTCGGGGGCCCGTAGTGCCAGGAGTGTATCGACCAGGACCGAGACGAAGGCGTCCGGCACGAGGTCTGGAGCCGTCCCCTCGCGGCGAAACTCCTGGAGCGTATCGAAGTTCACTGTGTGAGAATTGCGCCGGCCGTCACGCTGGCGGTCGATGATGCCCGATTCGCGCAGGTCCTGCAGAGCGGAGTGGGAGGCTCGCTCCGTCACGCCAACCGCCAGCGCTATCTCCCGAACAGTCGAACGCGGATGCTGAGTTAGGTGAATGAGAATCAGTGCGTGGGTATTGAGGAAGCCCCAGCGTCGCATTCGAGTCTACGCTAGGCCGATCGGGCCTGCGGCAAATCGCGCACCGCCGGCTGCTCTCCCATGGCGACCTGAGCCAGACCCTTGATAGCCGCTTCTATGAGAGGGCGCGGGATGTCCATCTCGGACGCCGCCCAGCGTGGATGGTTAGCCAGCGCCTGGACATCGATCCGATACACGTTCCTCCGGCCATCGCGAGTCACCAGCACGATCCCGGAATCGCGAAGATCGCTTAGAATCGCATGCGTCGCGCGCTCCGTAATTCCAGTAGACTGCGCGATCTCGCGGACGGTGGATCGAGGGTCGCGCGCCATCTGGATAAGAACATGGGCGTGATTTGTCAGAAAACCCCAGGCCCGCATTCAGACCACCCCCCTTGACAAACACTATTCATGCATTATAATACATGCATGAGGTATCACAACTAAGGAGTCATAAACAGTATAGCATGAACATGTGAGCATGTAGCAATAGTCTTACTTCCAGTCTCATGTAAGCATATTCATTATCGAGACGGCAGTCAAGCCCTCAAGAGGGTGAGGTCATGGACGACCAGGCGGCAAAAGCAACGGCTCTCTCTCAAGCGCAGGACACTTGTCTGCGCGAATACCTCCCAACATATACGTTCGACAGCGTGACGACATTCCGAGGCGGGGTGGGGTGGGGTGGAACTCCTTTGTGGGGAACCAGCTTCCGTTCGGCAGGCTTGCGGTTCTGCGGGGAGCGAAAAGCTCGCCGAGCGGCGCTGTACTCCAGGGGCGAGGGTGGTGGACAATCGCCTCTACTACGGTGGTACCAGCCAGGGTCCGCCTAGCCATCGCTGGTGCTATCGGGAGCAGACTGCCGGCGGCCCCCCTGCCGGCAGCTTGCTTTATGCGCCGATCAGCCGCTGCGGGCCCATCGCGGTCAGCAGCTTGCTTTATACGCCGATCAGCCGCCGATCAGCCGCGCCTTGATCTCCCGAGGTCAGCTGTGTCGATGACCAGCGTCACCGGCCCGTCATTCTCTAGCTCAACCAGCATGTGCGCGCCGAAGCGCCCCGTAGCGACGCGCACGCTGAGCGCTCGCAGCGCATCGGAGAAGCGTTCTACCAGCGGCGCGGCGACATCCGGCGCGGCGGCATCGAGGAAGCTTAGGCGCCGGCCGTTACGGACGTCCGCGAGCAGGGTGAACTGACTCACCACCAGCGCCTCGCCTGCTTGCCCGTCTGGGCCCGATTCGGCAAGCGAGCGACTGAAGCGGTGGGGGGCGGGTGAGCCCGCCTTGAGCGAAGTCGAGGGGTCCGCGAAGACGCGCAGTCCGACCACCTTCGCCGCTAGCCGGTCTGCGTGGCCGGGTGTATCACCATCGGCGACGCCTAGTAGCACGAGCAGGCCCGGCCCAATCGAGCCGACGATCTCGCCATCGATGCTGACCGAAGCTCGCGTAACGCGCTGGAGGACGGCTCGCATCGCCGCCGAGCCGCCTAGCTGGAGGCGGCGGCCTTGTCGGCCTTTGGCTTGGAGCCGCTGTCCTTGGGTGTACTTGTTTCGCTCTTGGCGGTATCCGGCTTGGCGTCGGATGTCGTGTCGGACTTACCGTCGGCCTTCGACGCGGTCTTGCTCTCAGACGGGCCTCCGTC
>JBKKBW010000454.1:0-2237 GCA_046713635.1 Dehalococcoidia bacterium | reverse complement strand
ATGTTGAGGAGCGTAGTGGTGCGCTGCGTCGGAGGGAACTTGTACGCGACCGCCCAGCGAGGTTCCCGGCCGACGAAACCGAGCTGTTCCTGAAGCCTCAAGTTATCGATCTTGACGACGATACCGTCGATCTCGTACGGCAAGTCCTCGCGCTTGTGCACCCAGCTCTCGCAGTGCGCAATGACTTCGTCGATGGTGTCGTAACGAACGATGTGTGGGTTGGTCTTGAAGCCAAGTTTGCTCAGCCACTCCAACGTTTCATGATGGCTACTCGGCAGCTTGCCGCCTTCCCCCCAGCCGAGACCATAGATGAAGCAATCGAGCGGCCGCCGCGCGCTGACGCTCGGATCGAGCTGGCGGACAGCGCCTGCAGCAGAGTTGCGCGGGTTCGCGAAGAGCGGCTCGCCGCGCTCCGCGCGCTCTTCGTTCATGCGCTCGAACCCTGCCTTCGTCATGTAGACTTCGCCGCGCACTTCAAATCGTTTCGGCAGTTTGCCGTTGGTTACCCTCAGTGGCACCGTTTTGATCGTACGTAGATTCTGCGTGATGTTCTCGCCGCGGTACCCATCGCCGCGCGTCGAGCCTTCTACGAAACGTCCGCTCTCGTAAACGAGCGCAACAGCCAGGCCGTCGATCTTAGGCTCGCAGACCATCGAAAACGTTTCGGTCTCAGCGAGCTTGACGGCCCGCTGATACCAATTGCGCAGGTCTTGCTCGGCGAATGCATTCGCCAGACTGAGCAGCGGCACGGGATGCTCCACGATGCCAAACGCCTCCGTCGGGCGCTCGCCGACGCGCTGCGTAGGAGAATCGGGCGTGATGAGCTGCGGGTAGCGCTCCTCCAATGTGCGGAGCTCTTTCATCAGCTCGTCGTACTCGCCGTCAGCGACTTCGGGTTCGTTTAGGGTGTAATAGCGATAATCGTGGTACGCGATCTGAGAGCGTAGTTCTTCCACACGAAGCTTAGCCTGCTGCAGCTCAGCGTCTTCGTTCCTGCGAGGCATAGCGGGTGAAGTATAGCTAAGGAGCGCGCCAGAATTGGCGCACCGCGCGGTGCTCCGGCGTCTGAAAGTCCGCCCACAACGTCGTCCCAGCCTCGTCGATGTCGTACTCGAAGAGCCACTCTTCCGGCTGAATGTGCGTGATCCCGATGGCCGCTTCGACGACCCGGGCGCGCAGCTCCGGATCCATGGAGTGCTTCGCAATACCGCGCATCCAGAACTCCTCCTCCTGTTTGCCAGGAAGCATGTGAAGCACGTAGCGCCCATCATACAGTAGGTGCTGCAGCTTCGGTGAAGTGGCCGCCGTCGCGACGAACACGCGTCCGTCCGAAATTACGGGACAGACTGGGTTGACGCGCGGCGAGCCGTTCTTCCGGATCGTCCCGAGGTACGCGAGCCCAAACTTCTTGAGCTGCTTCAGCCCTAGCTCTGCCATGTCTGGCCGCGCCGCTGCGAACTCAGCCCATGTGACCATGAGCCTTCGCCCTCCTACGCGCCGGCTTCGACGCAAGCGCCAGCCAGGCGACGAGCGCTGCAGCCTTCTGATCGGCCGCCCAGGGTGCTCCCAGCTCGCGCCCGAGGTCAGCCGCACGCCCGCGCACCTGGAGCGGTGACATCCCGATCGCGCCAGCGGCGATTGCTGGCAGATCACGTTCCGGAACAGCACTGACCCGCAGGCCAAGCGCGCCTGCGGCGTCGATCAACGCTTGCCGGTAGAGCTGACCTTCAGCGGCATGCTTCATCGCATGAGACGACAGCGCCTGTTCCAGCGATAAGAGAGGTCGCGAGTTCGACAGCACAATGCCAGCAGCGACGAGCTCGGCCCTAGAATTGCGGAGAACATCGGCGATGTCGCGCAGCGCATCGCGCGCGAGGCTGGTCGCGGTACTGCGGGCGTTCTCCAACATCGCCTCAGCCTTGGCGGCTGGCATCGCCGCCGCAGCGTGGTAGCACTCCCACGGCACCCCCGGCGCGAGCAGATTGATTCGCTGGCGATCGACAACCCGCGGCGCTTCTGACGGACCGGCGAGCACCACAGCAGCCGCCCAGCCCGTGTGCGCGCGAAAGCCAACCGACGCGCTCGTCACACCTTCCAGACCTTGTGGGTCGCCGTCGGCATCACATCCAGCTTGGGTTCCATTGCTCGTGGTTCGAAGCCGCGGTCCGCCATCTTCGGCTCGGCGGTGGCAAACTCCGCCCACGTTGCCATGTCACGTCCCTTCAGGAACCACATAC
>JBKKBW010000453.1:0-1866 GCA_046713635.1 Dehalococcoidia bacterium | reverse complement strand
GGTTTGCATCGTCCGGGCCCGTGTCGTTCTCGTACGTATGAAAGCCTTCGCCACCTACTGTGGCCACAGATCGCCAGTTCAGATCTCCGAAGTATACGAGCAGATCGGGCGCCACGTTCCGCACCTCGCGATAGATCTCCTCCGGCTTGAAGACCCGCGTCCCAATGTCCTTGCCCTGCTCGTCGGTGATCGCCACGAGTCGTGTCGCCAGCTCGTCGCGCAACGACGCTACATCTTCCGGCGGCACGATGCCTTCCGGTTCGCGCCCGCGCACATTCAGGAACAAGCGGCCGTAGTACCCGCCCTCGCCCCAGGCCTTCGTCTTGCTCCAGTCGACGTTGTCCAACTTGAACGGCCCGGCTTCGGCGAGCGGCTGCTTCAGCGTCAGGTAGTCTTCGCGGACCAACCACTCGTTGATGCGGATGCCGCCGTGCATCAGCTTCGCACCGTGGTCCGACATGATGATGACAGCGGTGTCGTCATCGATCTGCTTCAGCACTTCGCCGACCTCGCGATCGACAACCTTGTAGTAGTCGCGGATCGTGTTCTCGTACGGGTTGCCCGGCTGATAGCGATGGTGCCGTTCGTCGAAGTACTGCCAGAACCCGTGGTGCATCCTATCGACGCCGATCTCCACCATCATCGCGAAGTCCCAGCGACGCGTCTTCAGCAAATGACGAAACAGCTTGAACCGCCGCTCCGTCATGTCGTGTATCTGCTTCAGGATGCGTTCCTTGTCATCCGTGCGGAAGTCATCGACATCGACAGCGTAGTCGCCCGCGACGGCGGCGATCTCCTGCCGCAGCGTCGAAGGGTATGTATAGTCGCTGTTCGTGTCCGGCGTGAGAAAGCAGCCGACCATCACGCCATTGACTTCCTTCGGTGGAAACGCGGGTGGCACCGCCACCACGATCACCTGCTTGCCCGCCGCCGACAGGATGTCCCAGACAGCAGGCTCGTGTACTGCCGTCGAGTTGGCCATGCTCAGCCCTTCGTACGAGTGGTCCTTCCTGTTCCGAAAGCCATAGATGCCAAGCTGGCCCGGATCGCGGCTTGTCATCGCGCAGGCCCAGGCGGGTACGGTGATCGCGGGTATGACGCTTTGGAGCTCGCCCCAGACGCCCTGCTCCATCAGCCTTGGCAGGTGCTCCAGGTCGCCGCGGAAGCGCTCGAAGACCAATTGCGGCGCTGCGCAGTCGAGGCCGATAACGAGTACACGTTTCGCTGTCATGGCCGTCCCAGCCTACCGAGGCACCCGAACTCGGACAACCGGCGCATTCGTAGCTGGCGGGGCGGCGACAAAACAACTTTGATTGTTTCCTGCGTTTTTATTTTTTCACTTCTGACTAGACACTGCCACTAAGCAGAGCCTGTACTCCAAGAACAATTCGATCGTGTGCGGTTCTCGCCTTGCGGTCCTTCATGTCGACGGCAGGAATCGGCAATTCCTCGAGACGCTGATGGGTAAGCTTGACATGTGCTCGCGCTGGGTCTACTTCACCGAAGCGTTTGAACACATAGTACGCTAGCGTGCGCGACGATAGACATCCGAGGACATATTCGTGTGCTATTCGGTCTTTCTGGTACTGACTTTTGAGTCGGTAAATGTAGACTGACTGAGGGCAACGTGCCCCGGACTTGTCATACGTTGCCCAGATTCCAACGCCTGCTTGGCGAATGAGAATCTTCGGGCGCGCATAGACCGCTTCCGGCTTGTAGGGCCATCCACTAACGTCAGTTCGAAGAAGCTTCTTAGGTTTGATCAACTTGTACCGACGAGTGAGATCGTCACCGTCAATGTAAGGAGCTGTAAGACCGGCCTTTGTGATCTTTTCTACCATCAACGACGCGAGATCGGTGTTGGCC
>JBKKBW010000452.1:0-9066 GCA_046713635.1 Dehalococcoidia bacterium | reverse complement strand
TCGAACGTGCGGATGCCGCGTTCGCAAAGGACCACGTTATGGTTGCCGGTGTTCAGGATGTAGTCGGCGGCCTGGAGCCAGTCGTCGACCGTCAAAGCGAGGCCGCGCTTGAGCATCACCGGCTTGCCCGTCCGGCCCACCTCCTCCAGGAGGGTGAAGTTCTGCGCGTTGCGCGTCCCGATCTGCAGCATGTCGCTGTGCGCGGCGACGAGCTCCACGTCGCGCTCCGACATCACCTCGGTTACGATAGGCAGACCGACCTCCTTACCGGCCTGTTCCAGCAAGCGCAGCCCCTCCGCCTCTAGGCCGCGGAAGCTGTACGGGCTCGTCCGCGGCTTGAAAGCGCCTCCGCGCAGGATGTGCGCCCCAAATTGCTTTACTGCCCTCGCGGTGGCCAGTACCTGCTCCTCATTCTCAACGGCGCACGAGCCCGCGATCATCACAATCTTGCCCGAGCCGATCTCCACCGAGCCGACGCGGACGACGGTATCCTCCGGCTTCGTCTCCCGGCCCGACAGCTTGTAGGGCGTGCTGATGGGCACGGTGTCCTCTACGCCGGGCATCGTTTCCAAGTCGTCGCTCAGCTCCGGGTAGATGCGGCCCACGACAGCGATGACTGTACGTTCGACGCCGATGATTTGGTGGCCCTTGAGACCGACCTCATTCAGCCGGCTCATGATATTGTCTAAGTCGGCCTGCGTATGTCCTTTCTTCATGATGACCATCATGGCGATCTCCCTCCGTCCTCTTCGTCTGAGTGGTTAGCTCTGTCCGGTCGGAGCACGTTCGCTGCGCGCAGGTAGATTGCTTCACATCGCCCTGCGGCTCCTCGCTGTTCACGCGCAGCAACCAAACAGGACGGCTCGGGCGACTCGGGACTCCCGCCATTCTTCCCCCACCCATCATGGCCAGCATAGGACTTGAAGTCCGAAGGTCCTAAGCCGCCTCATGGATAGGACTGCTGTCGTGTCCTACGGATGGCGATGGCCACGGAACCGTAACAGAACCGACGCCGTAAAGCGTCAAGTTTAGATTCGAGCGGGTGCTTGGCGCGCTCGGAGGGATTCGAACCCCCGACCCTCGGTTCCGAAGTTTTAGACAACTCGTCCCGACCAGTCCCAGCGCGTCCCGCTTCGTCCCATACTGTATTCGAAATCGCGAGGGCTTGTCCTGTCTAGTCCCAGCGCTGCACGTCCCTTGCCGGGAAGTTCGGCGGCAAATGGGCGGCAATTGCTAGGGCCTCGGCCTCGACCCGGTCTCTCACCCAGATTCACATCCCTTGCTGGCGAGCCGAAATGCCGATGAGCCGTGCCCTCCAGATATACTTACGTCTGCTTGCCTGGGAGGGAGCACCTAGTGCGCTGTCCATCGTGCGGCCACGAGAACCGTGACGCTGCGTCGTTCTGCGACCGCTGCGGCTCTGCTGTGGCGCCAAGCTGTCCGAGCTGCGGCGCTGAGTTGAGGCCGGCGGCAAGGTTCTGCGATTCGTGTGGCGCGCAGCGGACAGACGCCCCGGCGGCGCGGACACCAACGCCCGCCCCGGCGCCTGCCCTTCCCACGTCGTTCGCCGCCGGCCGCTATCAAGTGCAGCGCTTCCTCGGAGAGGGCGGAAAGAAGCGAGTCTATCTTGCACACGATAGCCGACTGGAAACTGACGTTGCGATCGCGCTGATCAAGACCGAGGGCTTGGACGCCGAGGGGCTGACGCGCGTCCGCAGAGAGGCCCAGGCGATGGGCCGCCTGCGCGATGACCCCCATATCGTCAGTGTGCTCGACATTGGAGACGAGAACGGCCAGCCCTATCTCATTCAAGAGTTCATGGCCGGCGGCTCGCTCGAAGACTTCCTAAGCGAAGCAGAAGGCCATCGCCTGGATGTGGACCATGCGATGCGCATCGCGCTCGAGGTGTGTGGCGCGCTAGCCCATGCTCATGGGCAGGGCATCGTGCACCGCGACCTCAAACCGGGCAACATCTGGCTCACCAAGGATGGTGCCGCGAAGCTGGGCGACTTCGGCTTGGCCGTCGCGTTGGACCGTTCGCGCTTAACACGCGAAGGCATGATGGTCGGCACCGCGACGTACATGCCGCCGGAGCAGGCGTTGGGAGGTGGGGTAACGCCGCGTAGCGATCTCTATTCCCTCGGCTGCGCGCTCTACGAGATGGTAGCTGGGCGTCCGCCGTTCCTTGGCGACGACACCGTAGCGATGATCTCGCAGCACATCAACACGGCGCCGGTCGCACCGACCTGGCACAATCCGGAGGTGCCGCGTTCACTTGAGGCGCTGATCCTGCAGCTCCTCGCGAAATCCCCCAGTGACCGGCCGGAGAGCGCGCAGGCAATTGCAGAAGAGCTTCATCGCATCGGGGAGCGCTCGACGGATGAGACGCCGGCTCCCACGCCCGCGGCGAGCGAGCTGCTTGGCTTCTATATGGACGTCTTCGTAGGGCGCCGCGCGGAGATGGACCAGCTCAAGGCCGCCCTGGAAGGCACCCTGTCCGGCCGCGGGTCGCTCGTCATGCTCGTCGGCGAGCCGGGCATCGGCAAAACCAGGCTGGCTGAAGAGTTCGGCGTCTACGCCACGCTTCGCGGCGCCCAGGTGCTCACCGGCCATTGCTACGAAGGCGAGGTTGCGCTGCCGTACCGGCCCTTCACCGAGGCGTTCAGGCAATATGCGAAAGGCCGTCCCGACGCTGCGCTGCGCGATGAACTCGGGCCCGGCGCGCCGGAGATTGCAAAGCTCGTCTCCGAGGTGCGCGAGCGCTTTCCCGACATTCCAGAGTCGCCACCGCTCGAAGCGGAGGCTGAGCGAGTGCGCCTGTTCGATAGCGTTGCCGCGTTTCTTCGAAGCGCCACCAACGCCACGCCCATCGTACTCGTGCTCGATGACATTCACTGGGCGGACAAGCCGTCGCTTCTGCTCATGCGCCACCTCGCTCGTGGGATCTCGGACCAGCGTCTGCTCATCGTGGGGGCCTACCGCGACGTCGAGCTCGATCGCATGCACCCGCTTGCCGAGGTCGTCGCCACATTGCGACGCGAACAGCCGTACCAGCGGGTGCTGCTGCGCGGCTTGCCGCAGGAGGACGTGCTGGCGCTGCTGGGCGCCATCGAGCCATCGGAGGAGAGCGCCCCCGGGCGGCAAGCGCTGGCCGTGGCGCTGTACCGGGAGACGGAGGGCAACCCGTTCTTCGTCCGCGAGGTGCTGGCGCACCTGATAGAGGAGGGGCAGATCGTTCACCGCGACGGTCGTTGGCAGGCGAACGTTGGAAGCGCATCTGACCTCGGCATCCCGGAAGGCGTCCGTGAGGTGATCGGCCGGCGCCTGTCTCGCTTAAGCGAGGGCTGCAACCGGATGTTGACGCTCGCCTCGACGATGACGGGCGGCTTCACCTGGGAGGAGCTGAAAGCGATCACGGGCGAAGAAGAAGGTCCGCTCCTTGATGTGCTGGAGGAAGCGCTGTCCCACCAGCTCGTTCAGGAGCGAAAGGGTGAGCAGGAGGCGAGGTACGATTTCACGCACGCGCTCATCCGCCAGACACTCTATGGTGAGTTGAGCACGCCGCGCCGCGTGCTGCTGCACCGCCAGATCGGCCAGGCGCTGGAAGGCGTGTACGCTGCGAACCTCGAACCTCACCTCGGAGAGCTGGCGCACCACTTCTACCAGGCGGCGCCCGGCGGCGACGTCGACAAGGCGGTCGAGTACGCGAAACGGGCAGGCGCCCATGCAACGCAGGTCGTCGCTTGGGAGGAGGCGGCCACGCACTACCAGCTCGCCCTCCAGGCGCTGGAGCTAAAAGAGCCTCCCGACGATGAGGGTCGCTGCGAGCTGTTGCTTGCGCTCGCCTCTGCCCACAACCAGGCTGGCGACCGTGACAAAGCGAAGGAGATCGCTGCGAAGGCCGCCGATATCGCCCGCCGCCGCAACGACTCGCAGCGGCTGGCCAGGACCGCGTTCGAGCACGCGTTCACCTGGGGAGAGCCGGGCGAATTGGACGAACCGACCATCGCGGTGATCCAGGAGGGCATCGCGGCCCTTGGTGACGAAGAAAGCGCCCTGCGCGCCCGCCTCCTGTTCCGTCTGGGTATGGAGCTCTGGCTCGGCGGTGCTCCGGACCGCGCTTTGGACCCGGCCCGCGAAGCGTACGAGCTGGCCCGGCGCGTCGGCGATCCTCAAGCGCTCGCCGAGGCGCTCTTCCTCAAGCACGGGCTCGCGTACGGGCCGGAGGTGGCCGGGCAGCGGATCACAGACGGTCAGGAGCTCGTCAATCTGGCCGAGGCCGCTGGCGACAAGGTGAGTGCGACCTTTGGCCGGTACATGCGCCTGCGCGGGCTGTTGGAGCTATGCGATGTTCCCGGAGCGGACGCGGAGCTTGTCCACTACGGTGCGCTTGCTAACGAGTTGCGCCGTCCTCAGTACCAGTCCTGGACCGAGCTGTTCCGCGCGGGTTCGGCTGCGCGCAGCGGCCGCTTTGAAGAGGCCGGGCGTCTAAGCCGGGAGGGGAGGGCGCTGGCGGAGCGCGCGCAGGACGACATCGCTCTGCTTGTCGCGGTGAACCTTCTGTCACTGTGCCTCATGCACGGCGGCCGCATCGAGGAGTTAGCGCAGGACGATCGGAGCATAGTAGAAGGTGTTCCGCTTCCTCTCGCTCAGGCATATGCAGCGGCGCTCGAAAGCTTCATGGGCAACGAGACTGAGACTCGGCGCTTCTTCGAAGTGTTGATGCACGACGGGCTGGAGGGTGCACCCCGTGAGGGGACCTGGCCCATGGTGCTCGCGTCGCTTGCCATAGCCTGCGCGTATCTCAATGACGCAGATCGAGCATCCATCCTATATGAACCGCTGTTGCCGTACGCTGGCCGCAACATCCTTGACGGCTCAGGTTCCCTGGAATTTGGCGCTGCCGATCGCTACCTCGGGCTGCTCGCCGTCACCATGTCCCACCTGGACGATGCCGCCCGCCACTTCGATCAGGCCCTTGCAACCAACGAGCGCTTAGGCTCGCGCCCGTGGACCGCGCATACCCAGTACGACTACGCCAGCATGCTCGTCGCTCGAGGCGGGCAGGGCGATCGCGAAAAGGCGCTCGATCTACTCCGCAAGGCGCTCGACACGGCACAGGAAATAGGCATGAAACAGGTCGTCGAGCGCGCGCTCGCGCTGCGGGTGCAGTTGCAAGGCATCGCCGGCTACGACGTGAACACGTCCATCGCCGCTGTGGCGGTCTCCGTCGGCGCCGAGCGGCCGGAGCTGCGGACCAGGGCCGCGCCGGATGGCACGGTCACGCTGCTCTTCACTGACCTCCAAGGCTCGACCGCGCTCAACGAGCGCCTTGGCGACCAACGCTGGATGGATGTGCTGCGTTTACACAACGTCATCGTGCGCGACGCGATCGCCGCGCACAGCGGGTACGAAGTCAAGAGCCAGGGCGACGGCTTCATGATCGCGTTCGGCAGCGCGCGCCTGGCGCTGCAATGCGCAATCGCTCTCCAGCGCGCCATCGCCGAACACAATAGCGTGGCTGGCGAAGCGGTCCAAGTGCGCATCGGGCTCCACACCGGCGAAGCGATCAAGGAAGCGGACGACTTCTACGGCCATCACGTTAACTTGGCTGCCCGCATCGCTGACCAGGCGCGCGGTAGCGAGATTCTCGTGTCGTCGTTGCTCAAGGAGCTCACCGACAGCGCCGGCGAGTTCCGGTTCGATGATGAACGCAGCGTAGATCTGAAGGGCCTGTCGAACGCGCAGCGTGTCTACGAAGTGCGCTGGCGGGAGGATGGCCCCTGATGGAGGCGCCGGCAGTCCGCTACACGACCACAAACGATGGCGTCAGCATCGAGATCCTGATTCCGGAGCCGCTGCGCCACCTGCTCTCGGGCAAGAGCTACGTCTACTCGGACCGCAGCGAGATGGCGCTCAAAGGCTTCGACGACGCGGTACGGCCGTACGAAGTACGGTGGCGGGAGTAGGCATGCCGAACGATCACCAAGCTCGAGAAGGCTACCTGCTTCTCGCCGACATCTCGGGCTACACGGCGTTCCTCACGGGCACCGAACTCGAGCACGCACACGCCATCATCCATGAGCTGACCACGCTCATCCGCGACGGGCTCGCGTCTCCGATGCGATTCGTGAAGCTCGAAGGCGATGCGGTCTTCTGTTACGCCGACGCCGCGACGTTCAGCGACGGCGAGCGGCTCATAGAGCTGATCGAGGCCTGTTACTTCGATTTCTCTAACCGCCTGTTGGACATGACTCGCGCGACGACCTGCCGCTGCGACGCATGCAAGGCGATCCCTTCGCTCGGCCTCAAGTTCGTCACCCACTACGGCAGCTACATGATCGAGCGTGAAGACGGCCGCGAGGATCTCGCGGGACCAGACGTCATCCTCATTCATCGACTGTTGAAGAACACGATCAGCGAAGGCGGTGGCCCGCAAGCATACGCGTTCTTCACGGAAGCCTGCCTGCAGCAGTTGCCTCCATCGTTAAACCTGCCGGCGCACAGCGAGACTTATGAGTCGTTCGGCGAGACGACGGGCGGGGTCCATGACCTCAAGCCCGTCGCCGAAGGGATGCGCGAGGAGCGCCGCGAGTACATCAGCTCCGCCGATGCTGATCTGGAGGTCGGTGGTGAGTCGCCGGTTCCGCCGTCCGTCCTCTGGCAGTACTGGGTCGATCCCGAGAAACGGTTGCGTTGGCAGTCCGGCCAGACCGCGATCGACAACAACCCGAACCAAAGCGGGCGGCTGGGCGCGGGCGCCACGAGTCACTGCGCGCACGGCGTCATCGGCGATGTGCTGCGCGAATACCTCGACTGGCGCCCGTTCAGCTACTACACCAACCGCATGACACCGATCAGCAGCGGATTCATCGGCCGGCTGTTCCTCCACCGCAGCATCGAAACTACCGAGTTCATCCCGCTCGAGAACGGCGGCACGCTGGCACAGTTCCGCATCCGGCTTCAGGACCGCGGACGGCTGGCGAGGCTCCGCTTTCAGTTCACAAAGCTCATCTTCCGTATGGGCCAGCGTCGGACAACAGAGGCGCTCCATCGACTCATGGAGGAGGACGGCGTTCTTCCAGTGTCCGGCGACGACGCCAGTCCACCGGGCGGCTCCTAACAAGAAGCACCACGCGACCATCCGCCGGGCAGGCTCGGCGCTGTACAAAGTGCGCTGGCGGAAGGAAGGCTAGGTGGGCATGTGAGCAGAAGTCCGATGGACACAGCCCTACAATTGGGCGGCAAGCTAAGGCCGCTAACTAGGTTTGGCCCCTGTCTGAGTGCTGTTCAAATTCAGGACGGCGGACATGATCCGGTGAATTCGAATCATTAACCATCGGTCCTAGATGTAACTTCCGAACCGATGGTAGCCCTTAGATTCGAGCGGGTGCTTGGCGCGCTCGGAGGGATTCGAACCCCCGACCCTCGGTTCCGAAGACCGATGCTCTATCCACTGAGCTACGAGCGCGTAGCGGTTGCGCCCGAACGCCCCGCTGCATACATTGGCCAGGCGGAGCGCCTGCGCACGATCACCTAGTATACCAGCGCCCGAGCACTCATCTGCCTGATAGCCTCGGAGGAGCCGAGCAGAAGCACGAAGACACATCCGCTAGGGGACGGCCATGCCCGAAGACGTCATCGAAATTAGCCCTAGCGAAGCCGCGCTCGATGAGCTCAAGCGTCTGATCGAAGGCGGCCGCGTCGGCGCTGCGCTCGAACACCTGGCTGGGCTCCATCCGGCGGACCAGGCCGCTGTCCTTGCTGAGCTTGACGAAGGCCAGCGAGCGCAACTGCTTGCGCGCATCTCGCAAGACGAGCTGGCCGAGATCTTCGAGTACCTGGAGGACGAGCCGCGGCGCGAGATCGCCGCCGAGCTCGAACCTGGCGCCCTCGGGCCCGTACTCGACAAGGTCGACCGCGACGTCGTCGCTGACGTCCTGCACGAGCTTCCGCCGGAGCGCGCGCGTCTGGCCCTCGCTGCGATGCGCACGGCGCCGGAAATCGCGCCGCTGCTGACGCACGCCGACGAGACCGCCGGCGGCCGCATGACCACTGACTTCGTCGCGCTGCACAAGGAGTGGACCGTCCAGCAGGCGCTCGAGTACCTGCGGCGCATCCGGCCCGCGGCCGAACAGGTCTACTACCTGTACGTAGTGGACGACGACCACCACCTCGAAGGCGTGGTCAGCCTGCGACAACTCATCGTGGCCGAGCCACCCGAACGCATCGGCGACCTGATGGCGACCGATGTTTTCAGCGTCCACGTGGATGACGACCAGGAGGAAGTCGCCCGGCAGGCGCAGCACTACAACCTCGTCGCGCTTCCCGTCATTGATGATGGGCGCGTGCTCGCAGGCGTCATCACCATCGATGACCTGATGGACGTCGTCGAGGAAGAGGCGACCGAGGACATGTTCCGCATGGCCGGCCTGAGCGACACCGAGAGCATCTACTACCAGTCGTTGCGCCGCTCCACCGGTCTCCGGCTTGGCTGGCTGCTGATCAACCTCCTGACTGCGATCGCGGCCGCCGCCATGGTGAACACCTTCCGAGGCACGATTGAGCGGGCGGCGGTGCTTGCCGTGTTCATGCCGATCATCGCAGGGATGGGAGGCAACGCGGGCATCCAGACGATCACGCTCGTCGTGCGATCGATCGCGTTGGGCGAAGTCGAGCTGCGCGACGTCCGGCACGTCCTCTCGCGCGAGTTGATGATTGGCGTGACGAACGGCGTCGCGATCGGGCTGCTGCTCGGCGTCCTCGCATACATCTGGCAGGACAACGTTGGCCTGGGTATCGTCGCTGGCACCGCGATGCTGCTCAACATGTCGACGGCGGTGACCGTGGGCGTGCTCGTGCCGCTGACGCTGCGCTGGCTGCGGCTCGACCCGGCTCTGGCGTCCGGCGTCTTCGTGACGATGTTCACCGACATCATGGGCTTCTTCTTCTTCCTTGGCCTCGCCACACTGATGATTGAGCGCATCGCGTAAGGCCCACAGCGCCCTGCATGCGTTGCACCGCACCCCGCCTGTGTCACCGAGCCTTTAGCCCTCGAGCGAAGCG
>JBKKBW010000451.1:0-1755 GCA_046713635.1 Dehalococcoidia bacterium | reverse complement strand
GCTGAAGCGCGGGTGGTGCCAGTACGCGAGCGTGCAGTCGACACGATGCTCGGCCAGGTCGTCGCGTAGCCAGCGCTCTTGCGCTGACCCGGTGCCACAGCCACCGATGGCATCACAGTTGCTGTTGAGCGCGACGATGTGCCAGCCGCCGAGGTCGTAGCTGTAGTAGCCCTTGTCCGGATCGCCTGCGGCTGCTCCGAAGTAGTCGAAATATCCCGAAGCGCCATTGGTGTGGTACTCGTGGTTGCCAGGAACTGGCTGCGTGCGGTCCTTGAAGCTCCCCCAGGCCGGGTCGAAACACTCAGCAAACTGCTTTTCTGTGCCATCTTCGTACGCGATGTCGCCCGGAATAAAGACAGTTCCGGCGATCTGCTCTATCAGCTGACCGGTTGCTTCAGCATTCTCGTTGTCGCACGAGCCGACATCGCCCGCGCCGACGAGCACAACGCCGTCCTCCTGCGCCGATGCGTGCGCCATCGAGAGCGCGGCAATCACCACGATGGCGAAGATAAGCAGTCGCATGGGGAGAGTGTAGCGCTCGCTCCGATGCGCGCTCTCGTTCGCGTGAACCCATTTCGCACCTGCAAGAAAGACCACCTTCGCAGACACCGTAGGGGCGGGCCCGAGCCTGCCTTCGAGCACAGCGAAGGGTACCCGCCGCGAGGCTTTTCCTAACGCCATCTGCTTGCTACTATCCGTGGAGGAAAAAGTAAAGCGCACTGTTAGCTAGGAGGGATCCTCGATGAAGACGCTTCTTCGCCCGTGCTTCGTATCAATCGCTCTTGCGGCCCTTGCCGGTTCACTGCTCTTGCTGCTGCCCAACCCGGCAGCAGCAGCGGACGCAACCGTCCCCGTAGGCAATTTCTTCTTCTGCAGCTCCGCGTCTCAGGGCGCCACCTGCACGACGACTGTCAACGTTGGCGACACCGTTACCTGGGACTTCAGCGGCGCTTCAGCGCCGCACACCACCTCGTCCGGCTCCGGCGGCTGGGACTCCGGCACCGTCTCTCCCGGCGGCAGTTTCCAGCACACCTTCACGCAAGTGGGCTCGTTCCCGTACGTCTGCAACATCCACCCGACGCTCATGCTGGGCACCGTCGTCGTGCAGGCAGCGGCAGCCGCCAGCCCGACATCGCCGCCTGCCGGCGGGACGCCCGTGACGCCCGTCGCTGGCGCGACAGCGACGCCCGGCAGCGGCCTTCCGATCACCGGCCAGGGCCCGCAGTCCGGCGACACTAACGGCTGGCTGCTAGCTGGCCTCGCGATCGTCGGCGTAGCGTTCGCGGGTACCGGCCTCGCGCTCGCCCGCCGCGCCCGTTGAGCGACGGTTCTTGTGGCCGCCTGCGTTGGGTGATGTTCAGAGCGGTCATTCTGGAATGACCTCCGGCTGCGCGTCATCGAGCAGCACCTGACGGTCGTCCTCCAGGACGAAGCCAGCGGAGATCGCCGCATCGGTGGCAGCCTCGTACGCTGCAAAGTATTGCTCCCGGTCCGCGTACAGCTCCACAAGGCGCCCCTCGGCAAAAGGGATCGTCGAACCGAGGAGCAGGCAGATCAGCGTGGGTTGCGACGAGCCCGGTTCGCCGCTGAGCGTTGCCACCGGCACGTCTACATGAGGAGTCCTGATCCCGCCCAGCGCGATGCCATCGGCGTCGCGGCGAATGAGCGGGGTTCCGCTCGCAACGTCGACCTCGAGCCGCGCCCCCCCCCGCCGCGCCGGCCCCGGACGTTCCCCCGGATAGAGCGCCCCTAAAG
>JBKKBW010000450.1:0-2533 GCA_046713635.1 Dehalococcoidia bacterium | reverse complement strand
CTCTCAACCCTGCCTGACGCTAACTGGCTCTGGGTTGTTCCTGGACTATTCTTGTTTACAGCGTCGAAAGCCGTGCACGCCCTTCGCTGGAAGGTGTTTCTGGGCAAGCAGCGGCAGCACGTCCCGTACCGGGGACTGCTCGGCATCTTCTTGGTGCACAACATGGCTAACGCCGTCCTGTTGCTTCGTGCTGGCGATGTACTGCGAATCCAAACGACATCGCAGCGCTACAACATCCCGCGCTCCGAGCTTACGGCGACGGTGATCGTCGTCGAGTCGCTCTTCGATGGACTGGCCTTTGTCGTGCTGGTTGCGCTGGCGTTTTCGTTCGGTGCGACGCCGGCCGTCCTCGAGGCGACCTTCTGGAGTCTGGCCGGACTGGCACTGCTCGGCGCGGCCCTCGGCGTTATCGTCGCGCGCTGGGTGACGATCGATTCGCTTGCTACAATGCCGCCGCTCCGTTGGCTCTCAACCGAGGCGAGGAGTGCTGCGCTCGATGTCTTGCATAACTTTCAACTAGGCCTGCGTACACTGCGCGACCTCTCACTCGCCGTGCCAGCGCTCGCACTATCGCTCGGCGGTTGGCTGCTCGAGGCGGAGGCGTACTGGGTGTTTGGACACGCGTTCGGCCTGGACTTGGCCTGGAGCAGCTACCTCCTCATCATGATGACAGCGAACTTTGCAGTCTCGATTCCCGTGACTCCCTCCGGTATCGGACCGTACGAAGTCGCCACGCAAGAGCTTGTCGTAGCGATGGGCGTGGGCAGCTCTTTGGCGGCAGGCTACGCTATCGGCATGCACCTCTGCCTGATCATCTGGATTACGATTACCGGCCTCATCGCCATGTGGGTAATGAAGCTTCACCCAAACGAGATATTCTACATTCAGCAGGCCGGCCCGCCCGAGATCACACCGCAGCCGAAGCCAACGTGATAGTCACAGCCGTCGTCCGCAAGCCACGGCGCAAGAAAGTAGACCTCTACGTTGACGGGGAGCTGGCGCTTACGATCGGCGCGGAGCTAGCTGTCGAGCGCGACCTGAAGCCCGGCACGGAGATGTCGCTCCGCCAGATTGGCGCTCTCGAATACGAGGAGGCGCGGCGCAGTTGCCTCGCGGCGGCGGTGCGGCTCCTTTCGTATCGCCAGCGAAGCGAGCGAGAGTTGCGCGAACGGCTGCGCCAGAAGGGCTTTGCGAAGCCGCCGGTGGACGAATCGATAGCGCGCCTTCGGGATCTCGGCTATGTCAACGACGCCGCCTTCGCGCGCTTCTACGCGGAGGGGCGCCAGTCGTCGCGGCCAAGCTCGCAGCGGCTGCTGACGGTCGAGCTGCGCCGTAAGGGCGTAGAGGCCAGCGTGGCGGAGAAAGCGACCGCGGGCGTTTCGGACGAGGAAGCCGCCTACGACGCAGCAACCCGGCGGCTGCGGATGCTTCGTGGGATGGAGTATGATCGCTTTCGCGAACGCCTGGGGTCGTTCCTCACCCGCCGCGGCTTCAGCTACGACGTTGCCCGGCGGACCATCGATCGCTGCTGGGCAGAGCTAGATGCCGCCTCCGAGGTGGCTGCCGAGCCATCGGAGGCGTGAAGCGCAGTCGCGTAAGCTGGCAAACCGTGACATTCTTGACACCCTTTTGAGCGCAACATATGATGATGAGAACCCTACACAGATGGAAAGGACGTTCTAACTTAGCGTAACACGAAACAGGAAAGGTAGGTGGAAATTGCCAGCGCTCATTATTGTGGGCGTCGTGGTTGGCGTGCTAGCGCTGGCGGTAGGGGTTCTTCTCGGATACAGCAGTAAAGTTCGATCAGGCAAGGGCCAGGTCGAAGCGGCGGAACAGAGCGCCGCTCGAATACTGGAAGAAGCGCAATCGAAGCAACGGGAAACGCTTCTTGAAGGCAAAGAGGAGGCAATACGACTCCGGACTCAGGCGGAAGCCGAACTCAAGACACGTCGGGACGAAGCCCAACGTCTGGAGCAGCGCATTGCTTCGAAAGAGGAGAACCTAGACCGCAAGCTTGAGGCACAAGATCGCCGCGATCAAGAGCTAGCCAATCAGCGACAGCAACTCGAACAGCATCGAGCCGAAGTAGACGAGCTCCGCCAGCGCCAGTTGCGCGAGATCGAACGCGTAGCGGGCCTGAGCGCCGAAGAGGCGCGGGAGCTGCTTCTGCTAGAGCTCGATAAGGAGATCCGCGAAGACGCCGCACGACGCCTCCGGCTGATAGAGGCAGAGACGAAGGAGAAGGCGGACCTCAGGTCGCGCGAGATCCTGGCGACGACCATGCAGCGGCTTATGACGGACGTCGTGAGCGAGAGCACCGTCTCCGTCGTTCCGATACCCAGCGACGACATGAAGGGCCGCATTATCGGCCGTGAGGGGCGCAACATCCGCGCGCTCGAGGCCGCGACTGGCGTCGACCTGATCATCGATGACACGCCAGACGCTGTGGCGCTGGCCTGCTTCGACCCCGTGCGCCGCGAAATCGCTCGCATTGCACTGACGCGGCTCGTTCAGGACGGCCGCATTCATC
>JBKKBW010000449.1:0-7693 GCA_046713635.1 Dehalococcoidia bacterium | reverse complement strand
TCTTGCCTTCACCGGTCTTCATCTCAGCGATCTTGCCCTGATGGAGCACGATGCCGCCGATCATCTGTACATCGAAGTGGCGCAGGCCCGTGGTGCGGCGCGATGCCTCGCGAACAGCAGCGAACGCCTCAGGGAGAAGATCGTCTAGGGCTTCACCGCTGGCGAGCCGCGAGCGAAACTCATCCGACTTGGCGCGTAGTTCGTCGTCAGAGAGCCCCTCCAATGTGGGCTCGAACGCACCAATCTTCCCGACGAGAGGTTCGATCCTCTGGACCTCCCTCTCGTTCGAGTCACCTAGGAGACCGGATAGAAACCTAACCATCTACGCCACTGGCTCGTGGAATAGCTCGCCAACCGAGCGCCCCGTGTGGATTCGACCGATTGCTTCCCCAATGAGCGGCGCGAGACTGAGGACTGTGATCTTGTCGATGCGCTTTTCCGGTGGGAGTGGCACCGTATCGCTGACGACGAGCTCTTCGACGCTGCTCTTTTCTATTCGCGCGACTGCAGACCCTGACAGGATAGGGTGCGTAGCGCCAGCGTAGACTGCCGTCGCGCCGCGGCGGCGGAGAAGCTCAATGCCCTCGACGAGCGTGCCACCCGTCTGAATCTCGTCATCTACGATGATCGCCGGACAGCCCTCAACATCACCGATCAAGTTAAGTGCTTCTGCGTCGTCATCATTCCCTACGCGTCGTTTCTCGATGATGGCGAGCGGCGCGTCCATGGACTGCGCGACGTTGCGGGCCCGTTTCGAGAAGCCGACATCGGCCGAAACCACGACCGGATTGGTGAGCTTCATCCCTTTGAAATAGCTGCTGATCTGGTAGAGCGCCGTCAACTCGTCCAGCGGGATGTTGAAGAAACCCTGAATCTGACCGGCGTGCAAATCGACGGTTAGAACACGATCGGCGCCTGCCGTCTCGATCATGTTCGCCAACAGGCGAGCGGTAATCGGCACACGAGGCTGGTCCTTCTTGTCGCTTCGTCCATATGCATAGTAGGGCACGACGGCCGTTACACGGCCCGCCGAGGCGCGCTTGATCGCATCTATCATTATCAAGAGCTCCATTATGCTCGTGCTAACTGGCGAGTTCATAGGTTGCACGATAAAGACATCACGTTCGCGGACGTTCTCCAGTATTCGCACGAAGATGTTCTCGTTCCCGAATTCGAACACTTCGCACTCGCCCAGTGGCATCTCCATGTACTGACAGATAGACCGCGCCAGTTCCGGATGCGCGTTGCCGGTGAATATCTTCAGTTCGTCGTGCACCCTAGCCTCCAGCGCCAACTCCTCACAGCCACGGGACTCATTCGGCGGCGCTTGAGCAACACGGGCCTGGCGAGGACTCGTGACCTCCGCCGGCGAGCCTCAAGCGTCCGTCCGGTAGACCGAATGCATCATACCATAGGTCAGATACGGCTTCGAGCCAAATCGAATCTAGCCCGGCGGGTTGTAGTAGTCGTAGACCGCCTTGGAGAGCTGCGCGATTCGGGCCGCGCCACCCTCCGCGTAGCCGTAGTCTGTTAGCGCGACCACAACGTAGTTAGCGCTCGGAGAGTAGACCACGCCCGCATCGTGAGTGGCATTGTCCCAACTGCCAGTTTTATGGGCAACTGATGTGCCTGGAGGCAGGAGCGCGGGAATACGGTCGTCGACCGTTTCCAACGCGAGTAGCGAGAACATCTCCGCGCTGGCTTCTGGCCGGTCCGCCTGGCCAAGAGCGATTGCCTCCAGCAACGTTCCCATTCCTCCCGCCGTAGTAAACAGCGCGCCATCATCACTCAGGCCGCTGTACGCTAGGCCGAACTGCCTGAGCACATTATTGACGTTGCTGTAACCGAGGCGATCGTACAAAAGGTTGGCGGCGACGTTATCGCTTACGCTCATCATCAAGGAGAGGGCGTCTTGGGCAGTCACTTCGGCGCAGGCAGGCAACTCGCCCTGATTTAAACGGAGGCGCTCATAGTAGTCAGAAACGACAAAGCGTTCGTCGAATCGAAGTAGACCGGCCTCACGCTGATGAAACGCTTCCAACATGACCCAGGTCTTGAACAAGCTTGCGGAGTAGTAGCCATGCGCCGGGTTTAGAAGGACCCCGCTGTTGTCACGTAGATTCTTGATGGACACCGAGAAGTGGTCGCTTTCACGGCCAATAGATTCGCGGACAATGCGCTCCAGAGTAGCATCGGGGACGAGCGGCGCAGGCCGAAACGGTTCGAGTGGTGGTGGATTACCAGTCGGCCGAAGGCGCAACGATTGGCCCGGTGTCGCTGGATATGGCACACCGTCTGCGTACGGATCTCTACAGGTCAGTGCATCCGGGGATGGCTGCGCTGTCGGTTCTGCAGTTGCATCCGGAGGAGACTCAGCTGACGCGGCTCTCACTGCGGTCTCCGGAGCGGCGGCAGGACCGATTTCTCCAGGCGAGCCTCCGCATGCCATTGCTAGCACGATGAGGCCGCCGGCAAGAAGCGAAACGTAACGTGCTGTCATATGGTTCGACGCCGTTCGATCAGAGCGCGCCGTACCATGGCGAGCCCTGTCGTCACGGCGCGGCGCTTGATGGCGTCACGACCCTGCGCGAACTGATAACCGATTGTCTGCGGACCAACACCTTCGATATGCAGTCCGATGTGAACGGTACCAACTGGCTTATCGTCCTGCGGATCCGGCCCTGCCACACCAGTGATGCCAATACCAACTTGCGTCGAGAGTATCTCGCGCGCGGCGCTCGCCATCGCCAGAGCACACTCCCCACTAATCACGCCAAACTCCTGGATGATCGCCGGGTCGACTCCCCATGCAATCTTCATCTCTGTAGAGTAAGAGACGAGGCCACCACGAAAGAACTGTGATGCTCCCGGCACATCGGTGAGGGTGTCCGCCAGCAGGCCGCCGGTGCACGACTCCATCGTGCCGACTGCGAGACCCTGTTCCGATAGCAACGCACCAACGGCGCTGCCGAGGGTGTCGTCGTCGGCGCCCCAGACGACGTCGCCCAGAAGGCTACGAATGCCGGCCTCAACGGGCTCAATGAGCTGCTGCGCCTCGTCGCGGCTTGCCGCTTTTGCGCCGATTCGCAGGTGCACGCCGTCCTGCTTCGCATACACGCCGACTGTAGGATTCGTGGACTTGAGGAACGGACTCAGCATCTCATCGACATGGCCTTCGCCTAGACCTACCGTCTTCAGCGTTCGAGTGACCAGTACTGAGCCCGTCGAACGTCGTCCCAGTTCCGGCGCAACTTCTTGCTCCCACATTCGTTGCATCTCCGAAGGCGGGCCGGGCATGGCTACGATCATCCTGCTGTCCCGCTCAACCCACCAGCCAGGTGCCGTGCCGCGCGGGTTGAGGATAGGCTTGCTGGACGGTATCAGCATGGCTTGCTTAACATTCCGCTCAGGCATTGCCGCGCTCCGGCGCGAAAAGAACTCACGAAGAGAAGACTCGAGGGCTTCGTCGACCTCCATGGTCTCGCCCAAAGCTCGAGCAATAGCCTCCCTGGTGAGATCATCTTCTGTCGGCCCCAGCCCGCCCGTAGTGATGACAAGATCGGACCGTTCCCACGCGCGAACGATGACCTCTGACAGGCGATCGAGGTTGTCGCCTACCTTGGACACGTAGTACACGTCGATACCCAGCGCCGGCAGTCTGGCGGAAATATACTGCGCGTTTGTATCCAGAATTTCCCCTAGGAGAAGTTCTGTACCAACGGAGATGAGCTCGGCACGCATGGGGCGGTGGCAGGATAGGCCACCCTCCGCCTCGGCGTCAATTGCCACCTGCCGATGCCGATACTTCTTCGGGGTATTTTGGACTTGACCGGAAACGGCCCGGATACGTTTACACGCTTGGATGCGAAGCGCCGGGAACAGACACCCCAGGCTCTGGCTCGCCTGGCAATCGTCTCGCTGTTCGTGGCACTGTGGGCTGTCTTCTGGGTGGCGCGCGCCCCCATGCCTGTACCGTTTCTCATCGCACTTCTGTTAGAAGTCGCGTTCTTTCTCGTCTACTGGCGCATCGTTTTCATCCTGCCGAACGTGCGCTCCGTCGCGCTGGCGCAGTATGTCATGCTGGCTGCTGAAATCGCCTTTCACACCACCATGGTGTACTTCCTAGGTGGCCTCTCCTGGCTCGGGTCCTTTGCCTACGTGTTCGGGCTCATCTATACCAACGCCTTCCTAGACTTTCGTAAGGGTCTGCTCTACACCACCGGCGCCTGCGCGGCCTTCGCGGCGCTAATCCTGCTGGAGGCGACGGGCGCGGTGCCGCACTACCAGTACCTGGCACAGGGACCGCTGCGCTATTCTGATCCGCGCCTCGTTACGACGACGCTCGTTTGCGCGACAGGAGTCTTCTTCAGCATCTACATCTGGTCGAGCTGGGTAGGTCAGCAACTGCGCCGTGAACGCGATGCAGCGATTCGCGCCCAGGACGAACTGCTGGATGCACGGACTGAACTACAGGAAGCCAATGATGGGTTGGAGCGACGAGTGCGAGCCCGAGCAGTAGAGCTGGAGCTGGCAAATGCGGCTCTGCGTGACAGCGACGCGAGGCTTCGCACCGTGATCACGAACGCACCAATAGTCCTGTTCGCGCTGGACAAGGAGGGCGCCTTCACGCTGCTAGAAGGCAAGGCACTCGAGACGATGAACGCGCGGCCGGAGCAAATCATCGGCCGCTCCGCGTTCGACGTATACGCCAACGCGCCGGCAGTCGTCGAAGCGATCAACCGAGCACTTGCCGGTGAGCAAAGCACCACGCTCACGCCGGGCGGTTCGCTTCTCCTCGAGGCGCAGCTCGGGCCGATGCGCGACGATCGTGGCAACATCATCGGAGTGATCGGCGTCGCGACTGACATTACAGAGCGTAAGCGTGCTGAGAACGCGCTGCGCGAAAGTGACGAACGCTACCGCCTTGTCGTTGAATCAGCGTTGGACGCTGTAGTTACGATCGACGCCGAGGGGATCATTACGGAGTGGAACCTGCAGGCAGCTCAGACTTTCGGATGGCCAAGCGGGGAGGCGCTTGGAAGGTCGCTGACCGAGACGATAATACCGGCGCAACACCGGGGCGCGCATCTCCAAGGGCTAAGCCGCTTCCTCGCCACCGGTGCCGCGTCCGTTCTGAACCGGCGTATCGAGATCACCGCATTGCACAGAGACGGACATCAGTTCCCCATCGAGCTGTCTGTTTCCCAGATCGTCACGAGTGGTGAGGTGGCGTTCAGTGCCTTCGTTCGAGACATCACAGAGCGTAAGCGCGCAGAGGATGCGCTGCGCGAAAGCGAAGAGACGCTCAAGTCGACCATCGAGTCGACCGCGGACGGCATTCTCGTTGTGAACAATACCGGGCGCGTTATCTATGCGAATCGGGTCTTCGCCGACATGTGGCACATTCCTCGCAAACTGCTGGAGCTGCGTGATGACGAGAAGCTCCTCGAGTATGTGCTCAGTCAGCTTCAGGAGCCGGAAGCGTTCATCTCAAAGGTGAAGGACCTGTACGAGTCATCGCGAGAGGACCTTGACACACTCGATTTCAAGGATGGCTCGGCGTTCGAGAGATACTCGCGTCCTCTTATGCTCAATGACCGCATTGCCGGACGCGTATGGAGTTTTCGCAACGTGACGGAAAGCAAGCGCGCGGAACGCGAGCTCGCCGAGCAGGCTCGGCGCGATCCGCTGACAGGACTGCTAAACCGGAGGGCAGGTCTGTCGGCGGTAGAAGAGCGCCTGACAGCAGCGTGCCACAACGACGGCCGGCTGGCCATCTTCGTTCTCGACCTAGACAAGTTCAAATCGATCAACGATAGGCATAGCCACGAAATGGGCGATGCCGCATTAGTCCGTCTCTCGGATGTGCTGAGTGATCTGTTCGGCGGCCGCGGAATAGTCTGCCGGCTGGGCGCCGATGAGTTCGAGATCGCTCTCGACAACACGGGGATCGAAGAAGCCGTTGAGCTTGCGGAACAGCTTCGCGTGGCGCTGCGTAGATCCTTGAACGATCCGAATCTGCAACCGTTGCCGGCGTTCACCGCCAGCATCGGTATAGCCTGCTTTCCTGAAGACGGCGAATCCGCCGTCGACCTCGGACGACGCGCGGACGAAGCCATGTACGCAGGAAAGGCCGCGGGGGGCGACGCCGTCCGAGCCTGGCGCGGCGTTAAGCGCGATCTGGCGGCCTAAGAGCGTTTCGCAGTAGGAGTCCCTCCGGCGTACGGGTGAGTCTCGGTACGACACGATACCGGTCGCGACCCGCGCAAAACTCCACGTCCGCGCCAAGCCCCACCCGGCTGAGGCCGACACCGTGGTGTGCTTGTCGGAACGCTTCGATCGCGGAGCCGCCGTAGGAGTCGTAGAGGCGCCTAGCAACTTGAGCCTCGTCGTTGAGATCGATCCCGATTCGTTGTCCACAGAGGTGCTCGACCATCGCTCCCGCACAGAATGCGTCCTCAAGATTGAACGCTCGGCCACCGATGTCCCCTGCGCACTGAATGAGGATGACCTGCCCTCGCACCCTTGCTTCTCGGTGAGCCCTTCGAGCGACAGCCGATACATTTAGTATGGAGCCCGCAAAGACAGGGTCACACCCGGATGCTCGCACGAGGGCCTGCGTGCCGTTCGTCGTCGCGAAGACAGCCGACCTGCCCTTCAGGTGCAGCTTCGAGAACTGCGCCGGCGAGTTCCCATAGTCAAAGTCGGGTGGAGGCAGGCTCCTCTTCTCACCACAGAGCAACCAGCCTCGACGTTTCGCCGCTTCACGCCTCGCTTCGGCCAGGGAGCTCACGACCAGCACCGACACGATTCCGCGCGCAAACATCGCTGCGAGCGACGACGTTGCGCGGAGCGCATCGATTACGATGCAAACCTTGCCGTCGGGCCTTGGCAGCGCGGCCGGCACAAACGAGACCTCGATCCGCATTCCCCAACTCCGTACGCAAGGGGCCTCAAATGACTTCGGTGCCCTTGACTGGCTTTTCTAGGCAAGGATACCATCCAAGTAGCCGCACGTTCGGAGCCCAATGAGCTTTCGTGACAAGCTGGCACATGCTGCCGAAAAGAATCTAAGCCTGCTTTGCGTCGGGCTCGACCCGGATCCCGTGCGCATCCCTACGAAAAAACTCACGGGTTACCTTTGCGCCATAGTCGAGGCGACGAGCGACCTTGTCTGTGCTTACAAACCGAACCTAGCGTTCTACGAGCAGCTTGGGGAGCCCGGCTATGCAGCGCTACGAGCGGTTCTTAGGGCCATTCCGAACGACATCCCCGTCATCGCTGATGCGAAGCGGGGCGACATCGCTCATACCGCGGAGGCATACGCCCGCGCAATCTTTGACGAACTGGGCTTCGATGCTGCAACAGTCAACCCGTACCTCGGTCGCGACTCCGTAGATCCATTCGTCCGCCATGCAGAGAAAGGAGTGCTGATCGTCTGTCGTTCGTCTAACCCTGGAGCGCGAGATATTCAGGACTTACCGATCGGAGCGGACAAAACACCTCTCTATCAGGTGGTCGCAGCGTTAGCGAAGGAGTGGAACACGAACAACAACATCGGGCTCGTCGGCGGCGCAACTTACCCAGACGAGTTAGCGATTTTGCGCAGACTCTGCCCCACAATGCAGATTCTCGTACCGGGCGTCGGGAGCCAAGAAGGCGAACTTGAACGATCCGTGCGTGCGGGAGTCGA
>JBKKBW010000448.1:0-10263 GCA_046713635.1 Dehalococcoidia bacterium | reverse complement strand
CCCCTCTTGGGGGCAACTGTATTACGAAAGTCGGCTGAACGTAGATCCCAGGCCGAGGAGCGTCACGAGTGCACCAACGGAGATGAATGGCGCGTACGGAATCGGCTCACCGCGCTTGCGCCTGCCGCTCAACATAAGGACACTGGCCACTACGCCTCCACCCAGCGCCATGATGAGCAGGGCGATCGGAACCAATTGGAACCCGAGCGCCAGTCCGACGAACAATGCCAGCTTCACATCCCCCATGCCCATTCCAACCCCGCCGGTGAGCAGCGCAGGTAGCAGCAAGATACCCCCCGCTAGCAGTCCGCCAAGGAGCGCGTCAGACAAGCTCGCGCCCGGCATGAATGCACCAACGACCAGTGCCGCGACGATTGCGGGATAGGTAATGACGTTGGGGACGCGGAAGGATAGGAGATCGGTTCCAGCGCAGACAAGCAGTGCGCAGCAATAGGCGCTGACCACCGACAACTCCGCGGCGCCTTCGAACCGCGCCGCAGCCATAGCGAACAGCGCCGATGTCGTGACGATGACGATCGCCCGTCGCCGCCAGGCGTGTCCCGGTTCCCGCTCGAACAGCATCGTCCCCACTTCAGCATGGAACGAGGCTCCCGCCGCGGCAGGTGGTGTCTCGAGAACGTCCTCGTATTCTTCATCATTTGGCTCGGTGGCCAGCCGCTCGATGAGGTCGTCGACAAGGATGCCAACAGGGAGTCCGATCAAGGCCATGACGATAGTCAGCATGCTCTACCCATGATCGACCGGTATGCTGAGGACCTCAATAGGGAAGTGACGCTTGTTCCTTGTTCCTCTTCGCAGCAGACAGTAGGCTGAATCTGCCATTCATTCCCACAAGCCTAGCATGCCACGCTCACCTGAAGTTCCCTCGCTTCGCCCGGCTAGCGCGGTCGCATTCTTCCTTTTCGCTTCGCTCATCGCCGTGTTTACTGGCTGTGGCATCTCGCTGACCGAAGGTAGCTCGGAGACGGAGCTGTTCAAGCGCCTGGTCGTCGTCGGGCCGCTGGTTCCCGGCGCGGAGCTACGCATGGGCCTGAACTACGAACAGACGTACAACGCTGACGTCGAGGTCCAGTGCGACTTGCTTACGTCCGCCGAGGCGAAACCCACGCCCGAACCCACGGAGAATCCGCTAGGTACGCCCACGCCAACCCCTGTCCATGTGCCAGCCCCTGTTCCGACCCCCGGCAATCGCGTCCTTGCCATTCTCGTCGAGAACATTGGCCCAAACGCAGAGGGCACAACGGCAGACGAATCGACACCGGTAACCGGAGATATCACGCGAAGGTTCACCGCGCCGGATGAGCCTGGTCGCTACGTTGTCCGCTGCTACACGCCCGCCGACCGCAACAACCAGATTCGCGAAACGATTCACATCAAGGAAGGTCGAGCAACGCCTTGATTGACGCCCCAAGAGAACCGTCGGTATCATCGACGTAATATGACGGAGGAGCAGCGCCTCCTATCGGGTACGGCCGAAGACGAGCCGGTCCTGCCGCCGCCACTACTCACGCCGCCCGAAAGCACACCGTTTCAGGCAACCAGCACCACCCTGTCACAAAGCACTTCGAAGCATCTCTGGTACGTCTTTCGCTCGCTTCGTCCTCGCCAGTGGACAAAGAATCTGATCGTCTACATGGCGTTCCTTTTCTCCGCCAGCAAAGACTGGACCTTGTCGGAGCCGTCGTCGTGGTTGCCGCTCATCGGCTGGAGCACAGTTGCTTTCGCGCTGTTTTGTCTCGTTTCTAGCGCGGACTATCTCATTAATGACGTAATCGATCGTGAAAGCGACCGTGTTCATCCAGACAAACGTCGGCGGCCCATCGCTGCGGGCCTCGTCACGCCGCGCGAGGCGGTCATCTGGGCGATAGTGCTGGGCAGCCTGGCGGTCGTCGGCGGCTTCGCACTCCACTGGCACGTCGGTCTGACGATCTGCAGCTATGTCGTCCTCATGTTGGCGTACACGTTCTGGCTCAAGCACATCGTGCTCATGGACATGATGGTGATCGCTGCCGGCTTCGTGCTTCGTGCAATGACTGGTGCGTTCGCGATCGACGTTCCGATCTCGGAGTGGTTGTATGTTGTGACTGCGCTCGGTGCGCTGTTCCTGGTGATCCACAAGCGTAGAGCGGAGATCACCTTGCTGGAGGCAGGCGCAACCAGCCACCGGCCGATCCTGCAGGAATACTCCAAAGATTTGCTCGATCAAATGGCGTCGCTCGTTACCGCGTCAACGTTAATCGCCTACGGCCTCTACACGTTTACCGCCGAGAACCTGCCCTCTAACAATTCGATGATGCTCACCATTCCCTTCGTCCTTTACGGTCTGCTTCGTTACCTCTACCTAGTCCACCAGAAGAAAGCCGGCGGCAGTCCAGAAGAGGTCCTCCTTAGCGACGGGCCTCTCATCGCAGATATCCTTCTCTGGCTCGCGACAGCCTCGACTGTCCTCATCGTCTTCCGCGATTGAGGTGGTCGGGCTAGTTCGGAAGCAAAACTAGGTAACCGTGATTGATTGACTCCGCGGCTCGTCTGCACTATCCTCCACAGGATGTCCTGCCCCGGGGACGTTGGGAAGGACGTTCGTCCATTGGCGTGGCGATCTACCGTTCAAGCTGGCTATTTGGCGGCGCTGCTCCTCGTGGGCGCTCTTTGCGTCTTGTCCGCCTTTGCGGCTTCCCCGGCAAGCGCGGGCCCGAATTGCGAAGGTACCGGCAGCATCGACAGCGAGGAGCTGCAGCTCCTTCGCTTGATCAACGACTATCGAGTAGCGAACGGGCGCCCACAGTACGCCTTCTCCCATAGCCTCAACCGCTCAGCCGCGTGGAAGGCCCAGCACATCGCCGACAATAGCTACTTCGCGCATGACGACGTTCCAATCGAGCGCACTTGGAACGCCCGCATTCGCGACTGCGGGTACACGTTCAACACCTACCTCGGGGAGAACCTCGCCGGTGGCAATCCAGCCGCCAGCGGCGCAATCGATATCTGGCAGCACAGCCCGGGTCATGATGCCCTTCTGCTAAGCGAAACGTTCCGCGCGATCGGCATCGGCCGCGCGCAAAGTGCAACCGGCTACTGGTACTGGGTTGCCGATTTTGGTGGAGAGCTCGACGCTCGCATCGCCGGAGGCGATGTGGACTGCAGCGGCGGCATCGATACCGTGGACGCAAGCCTCATCTTGCAGCGCGCCGCCGGTCTACTACCCATACTCGAATGCGAAACGGAAGCCGATGCGGACGCGAGCGGCGCCGTCGATGCGATGGATGCGCTGATCGTCCTCCAGTACGCTGCGGGCTTAGTGGGTTAGGGGCACGCTAGGCCGCCGGCCGCTGTTTGGCCCGACCTTGGCCGTACGCAAAGGGCGCGAAATGCGGCAAGCAGACTGTGGCTGCCACCGGTCCGCGCTGTGCCCCGACGCCTGCCGTGTGTTCGAGGATTGAGAATTCGAGCGTCCTGACTAGCCCAGATTAACTCCTATGCTCGGCCGCACCAGCACCTCATCGATATGCACCGACGGCGGCGCCGTCACCGCGTAGAGCACAGCATTCGCCAGATCATCCGGCGAGAGCAGTAGCCCAGGGTGCTCCTTGAGGGTCCGGTCGACGCCATCCTGCGGCAGGTACTCACCTCTGCGCACACCTTCCTTCTCCGGGTCCATGCCGACAAAGCGTGCCGCGCCATCGAGGACCTCCTGCGACCAGTTGCGCGCGAAGTTCGTGAGCGTCACCGCCGGCAGGATCGTTGTCACACGAATGCCTGTGCCGTGCACCTCCGCCCGCAGCCCGTCGCCGATCGCGTTCACCGCGTGCTTCGTTGCCGCGTAGACGTTATTCGACTTGCCGATGTCGTGCTTCGTGGCGTTGCTGGATATGTTCACAATGTCCCCGGCCACCGGGCTGTTGCCCTTCATCACCCTCACTGCTTCGCGGCACCCAATCAGCAGCGCTAAGATATTCGTCTCCAGCATTTCGCGCCACTCTTCCGCGTTGCCCTCGGTGATCGGTGCCGGATGGCTCACACCCGCGTTGTTCACCATCACATCGACCCGGCCGAACTCCTTCGCCGCGCCATCGATCAGATCGATGATGTCCTGCTCCTTGCGCACGTCAACCTGCTTCGCCAAAACACGCGCGCCCGAGCCCTTGATCTTCCCCGCCACCTCTTCAAGCGCAGATGCATTCCGCCCACTGATCGAGACCGCTGCGCCCTCGGAGGCGAGCAAGAGCGCCGTCGCTCGGCCGATGCCGCTGCTGCCGCCCGTGATCACTGCTACCTTGCCGTCCAACTTGCCCATAGTCTCCTCCTTGCGTTTAGCGATGCAGTATAGCTCTGTGCGGGCCGTGCGGATTCCGAACGTCGAGTTACATGGGAGACTCTGCTATTCTCGATGGCACATGCGCTACTCAAACCTGCTTTCGCGTACGCTCCGCCAGGCCCCATCCGACGCCGAGACTCCTGGCCACCAACTCTTGCTGCGCGCTGGTCTCATCCAGCAGCTCGCCGCCGGCATCTACGCGATGCTTCCGATCGGCTGGCGCGCAATGCGCAACGTAGAGCGGGTTATCCGCGAAGAGATGGACGCAGCGGGCGGCCAGGAGGTCCGGCTGCCCTCGCTCCAGCCACTCGAACTCTGGGAAACTTCTGGTCGGCTGCAGACCTACATCCCGACGCCCTTTGTCCTAAAAGACCGCCGCGACCGCGAGCTCGTCCTCGCCCCAACGGCCGAAGAAGTCGTCACAGAGGTCTTCAAACGCCAGGTGCAGAGCTATCGAGAGCTGCCGGTGCTCGCCTACCAAATCCAGAACAAGTTCCGGAACGAAGTACGTTCGCGCGGTGGCTTGATCCGGCTGCGCGAGTTTGTCATGAAGGACGCCTACTCGTTTCATGCCGATTGGGACGACCTTGGCCGCACCTACGACGCGATGTTCCAGGTGTACCACAACATCTATCGTCGCTGTGGCGTCGCTGCGATTGCAGTCCACGCCGACTCGGGCGGCATCGGCGGCAAGGATAGCCAGGAGTTCATGCACCTCACAGAGGTCGGAGAGGACCAGGTGCTCATCTGCGACAACTGTGGTTATGCGGCGAACGAAGAGAAGGCAGAGCACAAGAAGCGCGAGCTGCCGCCTGAAGCCGCGCTGCCCGTCGAAGAAGTCGACACGCCCGGTTTGAAGACCATCGATGAGCTTGCCAAGTTCCTCAGCATCGGCGAGGAGAGGACGCTCAAGGCCGTGTTCTACGCTGCGAACAAGGAGCCTGTCTTCGTCGCGATTCGTGGCGATCTGGCGGTCAACGAAACGAAGCTGCGCAACGCGCTCGGCGGCGCCGGCGTGCGCCTAATGGACGACGGGGAAGTCGAGGCAGTCGGCCTCGTCGCGGGCTCAGCTTCACCTTACGGACTCAAGGATATGGCGAAGCGCGAGCTGCGCATCGTCGCCGACGACTCGGTGCTCAATTCACACAACCTCGTTGGCGGCGCGAACAAACCAGACATCCACATGCGTAACCTCAACTACGGCCGCGACTGGGAAGCCGACATCGTCTACGACATTTCGCTCGCCCGCGAAGGCGACACCTGCGCGCAATGCGGCACCGGCACGCTCGGCGTCCAGCGCGGCATCGAGATCGGCCACATCTTCAAGCTGGGCGTTGTCTACTCAGAGACGCTCGACGCATCGTTCCTCGATCAAGAAGGCAAGCAGCAGCGCCCTGTCATGGGCTGCTACGGCATCGGCGTCGATAGACTGCTCGCAACCGTCGTCGAAGCCAATCACGACGATCGTGGCATCATCTGGCCCGCGGAGATCGCGCCGTTCGCGGTCCACCTCGTCGCCCTCAAGCTCGACGACTCAGCCGTCCGCCAGACCGTCGACCTCCTCTACGACCAGCTCCTCCTGCGCGGCGTCAGCGTCCTCTTCGACGACCGCGACGAGTCTCCCGGCGTCAAGTTCGCTGACGCCGACCTACTAGGCATGCCGCTACGCATCACCGTCAGCCCGCGCACGTTGGAAAGCGCGTCGGTCGAGCTAAAGCACCGCGCGGAAAAAGAGACCACGCTTGTGCCGGTGGACCAGGCAACCGAGAGAGTTACCACTCTCGTTGGCGAAACGTAAGACGGTGGACCAACCGAGCATGCTCGACGAAGACTTTCGAATTGTTGCTCGGCGCTTGGCTCTTGAACTCACCTCCGTAAAGGCTCGCGCAGGTACACACCGCGGGGAGATGGGTGCCGGAGCAGAGTCGGTCGTCCGTCGTTTCCTTCAGTCCGTTCTGCCTAGCCGCTATTCGGTCGGTAGCGTTTCATTCGCGATGCGGATGGCGGGCGAAGCCACCAGATGGACGTGGTGATTAACGATGAGTTGATCTTCGGCTCATTTCCATATGAGAACGGAAAGAACCTCTATCTCGCGGAGAGCGTGGCAGCGGTGATCCAAGTAAAGAGCAGGATCGATCCACGCGGGCTGAACGCTGCCCTCGACAATCTGGCATCGGCAATGAGTCTCAAGAAACGCACCGCCCGTGGTGAGATGAGGGTCATGAGCGAGTTTGACAAGGCCGCTGCTCAGATCATTCGTTGCTATGTATTCGCGTTCGAATGTAGGGTCAAGTTGCAGACATTGCGAGAGGCATTCAAGGCCTACTACGTGAAAAATCCGACGGCTTCGGAAGCGCAGGCCAGGAGCGTATCAATCCTGAATTTAGGATCAATCGTAAATTTCCCTCCCGGCTACGACAAAGGGGGAGTGAAGATCGGCGGCGAGGTGCGCCGTGGGGTCATAGGTATTGAGTCTGAAGGCGACTCGCTTTTCCACTTCCTAGTCCAACTCTTCCACGAGATGCCACAAATTGTCTACAGGCCGCCAATCCTGGTGGACTATTCGATTGATACGACTTATCAAATGCTAACCGACTAGCGTTCTGCCCTTCGGCGCCGCGTCACCACCATCACCACCACACACGCGATGCCCAGCCCCACGAGCGCCTGTACCGCCAGCCACGCGCCCCGCTGCGCCCAGTCCACCGGCAGGCCCTGCGTCGCGCTTGTGTCATCCTGAGGGGCGAGGGGTAGAAGCAGGGGCGGGGAGCCCGAAGGATCTTGCGATCCGAGTTCAGCCCCCGCGTTCGCTCCGCGTCACTACCGTAATCACCAGACACGCCACGCCTAGGCCGGCGAGCGCCTGTACCGCCAGCCACGCGCCGCGTTCCGCCCAGTCAATCGGCAGGCCCTGCGTCGCGCTCGATGGGACCTGCACCGTCGAGAGCACAGCGGCCAGCGCGGCTGCTGCGACGAACAGCGCGGCTGACACGAGCGCTGGGCTCGGCGTCGAGCTGGGCAGATGCGGCCGTGCGATAAGCGCCATGTCGCTATTCTCCTAATCGACATGGTGCCGCTCTTAACGAAGACCCAGTATCGGGAAACGCCCTCATTTCCCTGGGGACCATCACTCCGCGAAAAAGACGGCTAGAGTGACACGAATCGCTTGCAGGTATTGCGCGGCTCGCGTAACGTCCAGGCTACGGCCTTGAAGCCGCGCACCTTAACACGGCGTCAAAGTGTGACTGCCACGCTTCGGTTAGGGCGAAGCTAAGGAAAAGTGCGTTTTTCCAAAACGAACCTCCGTTTCGTATCTGAACAGCACGAATGAGGCGCAAGTTCACCGGCTCGCGAGTGACATCGCCCCGTCAGCTGACAAGCTGAAGTGCTGACTAGCTGACTGGCTTCCTAGCCACCAGTAGCAGGTTCACGCGCAGGCCGGCGAGAGCATCGATGCGGTTTACCGCGCGTTCGTACAGCACGCCGAGCGCGTACGGCACGACGTGGAATGCCAGGTACTCCGGCTCCGTCTCGAAACGCTCCAGCCGCTCGACGCGCAGCCCCGCGATCGTCACCAGCTGGCGCAATCGCGCGCCCGTGTTCGCGCGATAGGCCGTCGGAAACACGTCGTGCTCATCGACGCCGCGCCAACCATTGAACGCTACGTGCAATCGATGGGGCAGCGCGCGCGCCGCCAGCGTCACGTAGTGCCAGCGGTTCGGCGTCAGCACCAGCAGCCGCCCGCCTGGCCGCAGCACGCGTGCTAACTCCAGAAAGACCGGCTCTGGTTCTGTCAAGTGCTCCGCGACCGTCGACATCACGATCAGATCGAACGTCTCGTTTGGGAAGGGCTGCCTACCCAGGTCCGCCTTCGCCGCGTCGTCGATGTTCGTGTTGCTCCGCGGCTCGTCCGTCACGTCCACGCCAATCACACGTCGTACGCGGCCCGCCAGTCGATGCTGAAACACGCGTCCGCTGCCGCACCCCGCGTCCAGCACCACATCGTCCGGCCGCACGACGGCGTCGATTGCGTCCTGCAGCGTGTCGTACATCCCACGAAACGATGCCGGGTAGAAGCGCTTCCGCAGCGCATCCTTCCGCCAGCCGAACCCTAGGAGTGTCACGAAGTCTAGTCGCGCCAGCGCACGCTGTAGAGGCGCACCGGTTCAGCGAAGCCCTTCAGCGTGGCCTCGTTCCTCTCATCGAACACGAAGCCCTTGCCCGCCGCGAGCTGTCGTACGACGTCCGAAACGAGTACCTCGCCGGCATCCGCCGCGTCGCAGATCCTCCGGGCGAGCTGTACGCTTGTGCCGAAGAGGTCATTCTCCTCTGCGACGGGCTCGCCCGCATTGACACCGATGTGGACGGCCAGATGCTCGATGCTCTGCTCTGTCACGGCGCGTTGGATGCCGATCGCGCAATCGAGCGCGCCCGACGCCGACTGAAACGACGCCATGATGCCATCGCCCGTGTGCTTGATCTCGCTTCCGCCGTACTGGCGCAGCGACTTGCGCACGATTTCGTTGTGGCCCCGCACCAGCCCTTGCGCTCGCTGGTCGCCGAGGCGCTGTGTTAGCGCCGTAGAGTCCGCGATGTCGGTGAAGAGTATCGCGACAACGTTTGGCGATGAGTCCTGCTTCACGTCGCGTCTCGTGCCGCGCTCTACATCCAAGAAGTCAATAATCATGCCCGCAACGTCTGGCGCAACGACTTCGCGTCCGGCCTCCAGTGGCACGAAGCGGGCATTTGGGATGAGCGCCGCCGCTTGCTGTGCTGCACCGAGAGGAACCATCGAGTCGCCTCCCAAATGCAGGACGAGCGTGGGCGCTTGGATCCGCGACAGCTCCTCCGTGTAGTCGTTAGCGGATGCCGCCTCCGTCTCCAACAGCGCGGCGGCGACTTCGGGGGACATGCAATCGCGCAGCATGTTAGAAAGCCAGCGCTGGAGCTCCGCGGGGCCATCCGGGAATATGTAGCTCGCCAGCGCGCGCCGAGCCATCGCCCAGTCCGTCCTGATTACGTCGGTTGTTCGGGTCACGTTCCGGAGAAAGCCGGTGTCAGCTGCCCGCATGTACGGTCCGGACAGCACAAGGCGGGCGACGCGCGTTGGATGCTTGGCAGCGTACGTGACTCCAGTCATATGGAATGAAATGACATCGAACCGCTCGAGTCCTACGGCCTCTGCCACCGCCTCGAAATCGGCGGTCTCCGCCGCGCTGCTCAAGTCGGTGACGTCCCGCTGCGATCCGCCGACGCCCCTTCGGTCGTAGGTTACGACCATGCGCTGCGAGCCTACGGTCTCGAGAAGTCTTCGCTGTTCTGGCTGGCGCCAGCACGGCTCCTGGGCGAAGCCATACCCACGGCACATCAGCAACGGCCTTTCGCGTGAATCGCTGTACGTCGCGTACGCGATGCGCGTGCCGTCAGCGCTTGTGCAAAAGCGGATCTGCTGCTCCATGGCGCTCCCATCCTAGCATCGCGTGCGCAGCGAAGCAGCGTTTAGTCAGGGTTCTCCCCATTAGGCCCTAGATGTGCCCTGCGATACGATTGACGGGCGTAGGAGCGAAGCTATGTCCGTCATCGTCCAGAAGTACGGAGGCACGTCCGTTGCCGATGCGGGGCGAATTCAGAGCGTCGCTCGCCGCATCGCTGCGCGACAAAAGGCCGGCGACCAGCTCGTCGTCGTGGTCTCCGCTATGGGCGACACGACCGACCGACTCCTCTCGCTCGCCCGCGAGATCACCGGCCGCCCCGAGGCCCGTGAGCTCGATTTGCTCCTCTCGACGGGCGAGACAGTGTCGATGACCCTCGTCGCGATGGCGCTGCATGATCTGGGGCTTGAGGCCGTGAGCCTCTCGGGTGCGCAGGCCGGCCTCCGCACCGACAAGGTGCACGGCAAGGCGCGCATCCTCGCCGTCGAGCCGGGA
>JBKKBW010000447.1:0-4676 GCA_046713635.1 Dehalococcoidia bacterium | reverse complement strand
CCTCTACCTCGATTCGCAGTGGCGGACGATCGCGGGCGGCACGTCCGAAGTCATGCGAAACGTTATCGCCACGCGCGGGTTGGGACTGCCGAGGCGCTAATCGTCCGTCGGCAGCCCGTGCGTCGCGCGAAAGTACTTCACTTCGATGTCTGAGACGTGTTGCGGTATCGGTTGCACATCGCCTAGGGGCAGAGCCAGGAGGTAGATCTGCGCCGTGCGCTCGACCATATCAACGACCGTCAGCGCCTCCTCAAGGTCACGTCCCACCCCAACGACGCCGTGGTTGCGCATCAGCACGGCTTGGCGCAGTCCCATCAACTCGATCGCACTGTCCGCGAGTTGTGGCGTAGCTGGCATGCCGTACGGTGTGCAATCGACCGCGCCACCGATACAGACGACCATCTCATCGATAATCGGAGGCAGGCCGCGCCCCGCCGCGGCGAGCGCGCTCGCGTAGATCGAGTGACTGTGGATCACCGAGCCAACATCTGGTCGCGCCTTGTACGCCGCGAAGTGCACCTTTCGTTCGCTCGATGGCTTGCCGATGCCGTCGCCTTCTACAACGTTCGCCTCCCAATCGACAATTAGGATCTGCTCTGGCTTCAGGATGCGATAGGGGACACCACTGGGCGTCATTGCGAAGAGTTCCTGGCCGCCGTCCACCTTCGGTAGCCGCACGCTGACGTTGCCGCTTGAGGCGTGAACCAGGTTCATCGCTTCAAGGCGGTTGCACGTGTCCACGATGGCTTGTCGAACGTCTTCGTATGTCATGGCATCCCTCGCATCGCTTCGTCCAGTGCCCTGCCGATATGCCGCCAGCGCGCGTAGCTGCGACGGTACGTTTGTACATCAGCGGTGTTCGGTGTGACCCTCGTCGTATCGATGCGCAGCGCGTCCTGCGACATGCCTACGGCGTGCGCGGCCAGCAGCGCTGCGCCGTGCGCGCTGACTTCGATGTCCTGCGCAACGTCGATCTCGCGATCGAGTAGCGACGCGAGCATGGTTGGAAAGATCTCGGTTTGTGTGAACCCGCCGCCCAGCGCCACGTGAGTAGCCGGCAGCCCCGAGATCTCCTGCGCCTGATCGATATTCGCCCGCAGTGCAAACGCGATGTTTTCCAGCCCCGCACGTAACATCTGCGGCCGACCGGCCGGACCTACGGGCGTCATCATCAGCAGTCCGCCCAGGTTCGCGTTCATCTTTCCTGCGTTCATGGCGCGGGTGCCGAGCGTGGCGACAGCGTCGCTTGAGCCGGGCTGCGCTTTGGCGGCAAGCCGGGCTGCCTGGGCAACGCTCTGCGCGCCCTCGCCAAGCAGCTGCTCACACCACCAGCGCCACGTCCGCCCGGCGTCGGCAGCACTGCTCTCCAGCACCCAGCGATCGCCCGCGGCGTGCAGCGATACCCAGGTGCGGCGTTCATTGTCGAAACATGGTGTTGCCGTCACTTGCTGGACTGGGCAGCTCCAACCAGCCACGATTCCGATCTCGCCTGGCTCATCTACCCCCAGTGCGAGGAGCGCGCACTGCGTGTCCGAGCCTGCGATCACGACAGGTGTTCCGGCGCGCAGGCCAGTCTGCTTCGCTCCCGACGCACTCACGTCTCCAGCAACTTCGCTGCCGGAGACGACTGGCGGGAGTACGTTTTCCGGAACGCCAAGGTCGGACAGGAACGCTCGGTCGTAGTCGCCGCTTGTTGCGCTAGCAAGGCCATTGTCGCAGGACAGTGTTCTCTCTGCGCGCGGTGTGCCAGAGAGCTGATAGGCGACCCAATCTGCGATCGAGAAGACGGCCAGCGTGCGGGAAGCGTCATCGGCCCGCTGCCTCTGAAGCCACTGGAGCTTTGCGGGCGCGAGGAGCAACGATGGCAGCTTGCCGCAGTATTCGTAGATACGAGCGGCTTGCGTCGCGTCGATGGCAAGGCCCTGAGCGAAGGCCCGCGCATCGATGTTGGGACCGGCGTAGATCGCTCGACCGTCGGTATCGACCATGACGACACCCAAGCGCTGGCTCGTAACGCCAACCGCGGCGATATCGTCGCCGGAGAGACCCGAGTCACCCAGCGCGGCCTTCGTAACTTCGCAGATAACCGACCAGAAGCGCTCCGCATCGAACGACCAGCCGAAAGGTGCGTCGGGCATCGTTTCGTAGGACCACTCGCGTCGGGCCGAAGCGATCTTGCCGGCACCGGGACGAACGATAACGCAGCGCGCGCCGCTAGTGCCGGCATCCAGACCGATGATGCAGTCAGCGGCCACGAGCGACCTTTAGCGCGCCTGGGTTCGCGATGCTGCGCGGACGCTTACCCGAGAGAAAGCGCTCGAGGTCCCCCACAACAGTCTTCGACTGACGGACGATCGTCTCACGTGTAGCGCCGCCGATGTGTGGTGTCATGATCACGTTTGGCAGCGAGCGCAACGGACTGTCGGCCGCGAGCATGAAGCCAGGGAACACGTCGAGAGCAGCGCCTCCGATCCGGCCCGAGACGAGTCGCTCGGCGAGTGCGTCGTAGTCGAGGGCCGGGTGCGCGCCCGCGTTGATGACATAGGCTCCGGGCTTGAGCAGGTCGAGCGCCCCAGCATCGAGGAGTTGGTCCTTAGCCGCCAGCGAGGTATGCAGCGTCACGAAGTCGGACTCGCGGAGGAGCGTAGTGAGTGTCACCATGCGCGCACCGAGCTCGCGGGCGCGCTCCGTCGAGACGTATGGATCGTGGACAAGGATTTTGGCGCCCAGCGAACGAGCGCGCTCGGCGACCATGCTGCCGATGTTCCCGAGCCCGATGACGCCGACGTTACTGCCGTAAACCTCGCGGCCCTGGAAGTGAGTATAGGCGTTCATGGGGTTGGTCCACTCGCCGGCCACGACGTGCTGGTGCGATGGGATCATCTTGCGGGCGATTCCGATCATCATCGCGATCGTAAGCTCCGCCACTGCGATCGAGTTGCGGGTCGGCGTGGAGATGATCGGGATGCCGTTTTTTGTGGCGGCGTCGACGTCGATCAGGTTGAGGCCGTTCCGGCACACGGCGGCAATGCGCAGCTTCGGCGCGGCGAATGACTCCGCTGTCAGGAAGTCAGCTTCGACGACGATGATCTCGATCTTCTCGTCACGCAAGCGCTCGGCGAGCTTCGCGGGATCGTGCAACCGCATGTCCTTGGTCCACGGCTCGTAGGCAACACGAACTCCCGCTTTGCGGAGGCGTTTCAGCCACGCTTCGTCGAACGGGGCGAGGACGAGGGCTTTGGTCACAGGTCCGGCTAGATCTCGAAGATGTTCCTGCCGGAAGCGTCGTCGTGCCGGACGCGGCCGGCCACGCCCACCATCTCGCGCTTCGTCATCGCTTCAAGATCGCCCTCGAAGTTCGAGATGAAACGTTGGCCGTCGCTGAGGCGCCCGACGACAATACCAAGCTCTGGCTTGGCGTCGCGGTCGTACATGACCGTATAGGTCTCGATCGCAGCCGGGCCCTCGGGCTGCTTAGCAATGACGGGACGCGAAGCCGCGTCGATTTCTTGCTGGTCCTTCGTCATGTCAGGGCGATACCAATCGCCCCTTTTGGGCTGCGTTCCATAGACGCCGACAGCGTGCTTCGTCAGATACCATCCGAGCGCGGTAACCATGCCGAGCGCATCTGGCTCGGTGCGGAGGTGCTCGACCATGGTGGTGATACCGTGCATTGAGTAGTTGCTGCCCGGGCCGCCGAAGTACGGCAGGCCACCGGTCATGGTAAGCGGCCGCGCGTCACCCTTTGGAATGCCAAGCATATCGCGGCCGATCTGCACGGCAACAGGGAAGCAGCTGTACAGGTCGAAGTAGTTGATGTCGTCGATTCCAACGCCGGACGACTCGAGTGCTCGCTCGCCGCAGCGTTTGATCGCCGGCGAGCTGTAGAAGTTTTCGCGCTCGCTGGGAAACCAGATGTCGGCGGCGTCGCCGCAACCTAGCAGGTATACCCACTTGGACTCGGGGATACCAAGGCGGCGCGCTTCGCCCACTCTTGTCATGATCACCCCTGCGGCCTGGTCGACGTCCATGATCGCGTTCATATACTTGGTGTACGGATAGCCGACGTATCGATTCTCTGCCGTTGGCGTAGTGATCTCCTCGCCCGATTTTCCATCGCGGAACCAGGCGTATGGATTTTCCGCCGCCACCTTCGAGAACACGCCCGTCAGCTTGCTCAGCTCGCTGTGGTGCTCTTCCAGCGACCAGCCATAGTGCGCGCGGAGCGCGTTCTCGAAGAGCGGGTAGACCTGGATGGGCGCGGACGCGCCGTGCTTCAACTCGACCTCGCTACTGCCCATGCGTGGATCGCCGACCATCGGCGCGCCCTTGCCCTGCGGCGTCCAGGGCAGATCGACTCCGCGCTGGCGGGCGCGCCGGACGGTGTTCACGGTCTCTACGCCAGCAATGAACGCCGTACGTAGCTCGCGGTTCGCTATCCTCTCGGCGGTTTCGTTGATGAGCCACTGGGGTGTGTTACCGCCGAGCGTTGTGTAAAGCTTCTCGCCCGGCGTTGCGCCGATACGTTCGGCGAGGAGGCCGGCCGGATCGCTGTAGCGCCATGCGAAGATGTTGACGACTCGTACTGAGTCAACTCCAGCCAGCAGACCCTTCGTTTCGCTGTCCTCCTCCGCCTTGCGGCCGACGAGCGCCATCATGTCGACAGGCTCTAAGGC
>JBKKBW010000446.1:0-2263 GCA_046713635.1 Dehalococcoidia bacterium | reverse complement strand
CGTGAGCACCAGCGCGGCTGCCACGAGGGCGAGGATTGGCGCGGCAAACAGGACGAGCCGCAGGCCCTTATTCTTCAATAGCATTCGCATCCAGCTCCTTCTAGTCTACCGCTTCCTACCGAACGCTCCGGGCGCTTCTCCACCCGAAAGCGCTCATGCCAGCCACCGCTATGATGGCGAGCGCTGCGATCGCGAGCCAGACGCCTGTGCCCGTGCCGCCGTCCTGATCAACTCCAGCCGTGCCGGTAGGCGCCAACGCCGTTGGGAGCGCGACCGTCGGTGGCGCAGCCGTGTTAGTTGGCGTCGGCTCGTCTCCGCACGTGATGTCCAGCGTTTCATCGGCTGCCTCCGCGAACTGGAAGCCGATGCCCTGGAGAAGGTTCGTGTTGCCCATGCCGACGTTCGCCAGCGTGATGGTACCCGACTCGTCGCAGGTGAACGTGTTGGTGCCAAGGACGCCTGTGTACGTCGATGGCTCCGCAGGCGGAATGCCGATGGCGCAACTCATGGCCACCTTGCCGGCTTCAAAGAACGACGCCGGGAAACCACAGTCCGGCCATGACTCGGTCGTTGCGTCGTCAGCCGAGGTCAGCCCGGTGTAATTTATGACAATGTCGAACGCTTCGTACGAGGGTATGTCGCTGGGCAGGTCGCCCAGCTCCACGCTCAGTACAAACTCCGTGCCCGGATCGATGTAGCACACGGCGTCGCCTTCCGACGTGTCACAGCCAGATTCGCCTTCGGCCGTGATCGTGAAATTGAGCCCTGCGTGCGGCGTCTGGGCGTCCACCCTCATGCTCGTTCCAAAGCTCCAACCCAGTAGGAGCGCCACTACGCCTAGTGCTCCAGCCAGAGTCACCAGCCGTGGCGTACCAATGTTTCGCATTACACCCATCTTCGGGTTCCCTCCTCTCGTCGCATGACCATCCTCTGCCAGCCCAAGCAACCCCGCCCGACGATAGCCTTCCATCGCCCTTACTGCGGGATTCCTGACTTCGTTGGCGCTTCCGGAGCCAGCCTTAACCTGCCATAACGCGAGAGGTTACGGACAAGCACCGTGCTGCACAACATTGCCACGAAGTCGCGCCGTATGTCAAGAGCTTCCCGGATGTGATCAGAGAAGCTCTTGCACACTTGTTCTATTGGCCGTCGCGTCCTATTGTGTGCAGGTCTGGAAGTACTCCTTGACCGCGATAAGAATATCCGCGACACGCGTCGTCCCGTCGCCATCCAGATCGCCGGCTGGCGTAAAGTATGCCTGAACAACGAACAGGATGTCATTCACGCGAATCGTACCATCCGGGTTCCCGCCAGCTCCCGTAAAGTCGGCGCACTTCGCAACAGTGACGGCGACAGAGCGAACCGTGGCCGGGATCGCCGTCGCGTCGTCCGGGTCCGGAGGCGTGTCCACCAGGTAGGACTCCGAGAAGTTGAGCGTCGTCGTGCCCAATCCCATACCCTCTGACTCAAACGCCAGCATCGCGAGCTGGCCGTTGCACTGGCTTGGACACTTCGGCCCGTACGGCGGCGGCGCCAGCAACGTGTTGCAGCTTACTGTCGCGGAGCCTGCACCCGTGACGAGGTCCTCCACTATTTCGGGTTGGACACAGGTGGCCGAGCGCCCTGTCGACGCGAGCCAGTTCACCGAATGCGCGATCGTATCAGCCTGTACCAATGTGCTGTTGTATGTGGCCCTTACCTGGAAGGCGCTGGCGCCGAAAACGTTGTCTACGTTCTTCGCCCAGACGTACAGGCAGTCAGTCGTCGCATCCGTTTCACCGGCGGAGCATGGCGATGGGCCCAGGCCGTCGCCGCCCTGAACCAGAACCACAGATGAAACATACGTGGGAATGGAAGAGCAGCCGGATTGCGGACAGCGCCCCATTGTAATCTCAGTGTTCGCCGCTCCGGCCTCAACCCTACTATCTGTCCCCGAAAGGATGCTTATTCCGAACAGGGCGCTCACTACCAGGCTGATACCTAGTGCCCCCCAGACTACGCGTCGCACAAGTATCATTCCACTTCCTCCTGCTTTCCTCACAAATGCTCCGCCCATATTAGAAACCCCCGCGGGACCTACGCCGCCAGAAAAGAGCGATGAGCCCCAGAGCGCCGCACGCGAGTGCCGCAGCAACGGCTAGTGCCCACAGCCACAGATAACTATTCGACCCGTCGTCTCCCTTAATGTCGCGCGGGTCCTCGTTCCCGGGCGTACGCGGATCGTCGCTCCTCAAGAGCGCCGTTTCCGTCCCGTCACTGGGTG
>JBKKBW010000445.1:0-2413 GCA_046713635.1 Dehalococcoidia bacterium | reverse complement strand
CAGCAGCTCGCTCGGCTGCTTCGCGTAATCGATCATCCCGCGACGCTGCTCCTCGTCGCCGACGGTCGCCTCAAGCTGTCCCAGCTCGTCATTCTCCAACCAGCGGCCGTTGCACTGCGGGCAATGGTCCACCTCGATGTCCTTGTGCATCTCCACCTGCAACTCGCTGCCGTCTCGTGGACACTTCAGCATATAACTCCTTGCCTTCCGCTACTTGCCCTGCGCTACTTCGCCCTTCGGAACCACCGCCTGGACCATGTCCGCATGCTCTTCGTAGTGCTTGTACGTCACGCCTCGCAGCCACTCCCAGAGCGGGTAGGCCTGCTCGCCTTCCTTTGGTGGCCGGATCCAGGCGACAGTCTTCAGCTCTGCGATCGCAAGGCGGTCGGACATTTGCGCATCTTCGAAGGTACTGATCACTGCGAGCAGGCGCGCGTGCGCCTCGCTCGCCATCGCGCGCACATCAGCCAGCGACAGCCCTCGTAGTCGCTCTCGCTGCCACGCGTTTCGTCCATCCTGGCTCCAGTCCATATCGGGCGGCGGCGGCAAATCGATGCCATAGCAGGATGCAGCCGTTGGCATTGTCCCGGACCGCAGCGCCTCCAGTTGTCCGGCCATCCATAGCTCGTCCCCGCCAACGTGCGCGATGACGTCTCGCACGCTCCATGTGCCGATCGTGTCCGGCTTGGTTAGGGCGCCTTCAGGGATCGCGGCGATGGCCGCCAAATAGTTGTCGTAAGCAGCTCGGATGCGTGCGAGTAGTTCGGCTCGATTGGGCACGACGTTCGTCGTCATTATGGAGCGCGGATCTGCCCGGTGCCCTGCACCACCCACTTGTATGACGTGATCTCCTGCAAACCAACCGGCCCGCGCGCGTGAAACTTCTGCGTGGAGTCGATGATTTCCGCACCCATGCCGAACTGCGCGCCGTCCGTAAACTGTGTCGAAGCGTTCACATAGACAACCGCCGTGTCGACTTCCTGGATAAAGCGCCGCGCCGCGCTGTAGTCCTCCGTCACGATCGCGTCCGAATGGCCCGTGCCGTACTCGTAGACGAGATTGAGCGCCTCGTCCAGCGAATCGACAACCTTGACGGTGGCAACCAGCGCGAGGTGCTCCTTCCCGAAATCATCCGGCTCAGCCACGTTTGCCAGTAAGTTTGGTACGTTCGCGCGAGTGACGATGTCCAGCGCCAGTGGGTCGCAGCGCATCTCCACGCCCTTCTCGGCCCAGCGCTGCGCGATCTTCGGTAGGTACGCCGTCGCTACGTCCTGGTGCACAAGCAGGGTATCGAGCGCGTTGCAGATGCTCGGCCGTCGCGTCTTGGCGTTGTCCGCGATCTCGACCGCCTTGTCGATGTCCGCGCTCTTATCTACATATGTATGGCAAACGCCGACGCCACCGATGAGCACCGGCATCTTCGCGTGCTCCAGGACGATATCGATCAGTCCGCCCCCGCGCGGCACAACCAGATCGATATATTCCCGCATGGAGAGCAGTTCTGGCACCAATGCCCTGTCTGTCGATTCGACGAACTGGATCGCGCCGTCGGGCAAGCCTGCTTCTGAAGCCGCCCGGCCAATCACGCGCGCGATCGTGCTGTTCGAGTTGAACGCTTCTTTGCCACCGCGCAGGATCGTCGCGTTACCTGCTTTCAGGCAGAGCGTTGCTGTATCGATTGTCACGTTGGGCCGCGCCTCGTATATGCAGAGCACCACGCCCAATGGCACCCGCACCTTGCTAATGGTCAGCCCGTTCGCCAGCGTACGCTGTTCCAGCCCTTCACCAATCGGGTCGGGCAGGGTGGCCACGTTGCGCACGTCGGACGCGTACTGGTCGAGCCGCTCCGGCGTCAGCAACAGACGGTCGACGATGTAGCCGGTAACGCCATTGTCCTTGGCCGCTTCCATGTCGCGCTCGTTCGCCCGCAGTATCTCGCCCGTGTTGGCCACCAGCGCGTCCGCTATGGCGTGCAGCGCGCGGTTCTTCACGTCGGTGCCTAGCGTAGCCAGGCGGCGCGCGGCTAACTTCGCGCCCTTCCCGATGGCGAGCAGATCGATTGCGGCGGTCGTAGTCATGCGCGCTCCCAAGACATCGTTGTGCCTTAGTCTAGCGAGCGCGCGTCGTGGCTGTCACGGCTTCGCGTGGAAGCCGCTGTCACGGCTTCGTGTGAAAGCCATGGCCGTCCAGAGGGGAGGACATCGGCTAGCGAACGTGCACGGGCGTCCGCGCGTGAGCCGGCTCCAGCTGGTGCGAAGGTGCCAGTAGCGGCGCCTCTGCCATCGCCCCGTCGGTCCGAGCGGGAAGCGCCTTCGCCTCGTCGTGGTGCGGGCCCGGATCGTCCGGCCGTGGCTCGTTCTCTGGCTCCCCCAGCAGGAACAACGCCGCACCTCGAAGCGACTCTCGGTCAGGC
>JBKKBW010000444.1:0-9941 GCA_046713635.1 Dehalococcoidia bacterium | reverse complement strand
AACGGTGAGCGCAACGATGTCGTCCTCTGGGACCCGGAGGCCGGACGCTTCGTCGCGCACGCACTCAGCCCGGCGCAGGTCACGCAGGTAAAGATTCGCCAGGCGGAGAACACCGCTGAAGTCGTCGTACCGGACCGCCAGCTCTCGCTCGCCATCGGTAAGGAGGGGCAGAACGCGCGCCTCGCGGCCAAGATGACCGGCTGGCGTATCGACATCAAGAGCCAGTCCGCGTACGAAGAGTACATCGCCGCCAACCCGCTCGAGGCGGAAGAGGAAGAAGTGCCCGTCCCGTCAGAAGTCGCCGCAGAGGCGCTAGTTGCCGTTGCGGCCGCCGACGTGCTGTCGCCCGAGCGCGAGGCGGTGCTGGCGACCGTGCAAGAAACGCCCGTGGCAGAAGCCGGCCCGGTAGCACCTCCGGTCGAAGCGCCCGCGGAGGGCGAGCCCGCCAAGCCGCAGATCCGCTTCGGCGATGACCTGCTCAAGCAAGAGCAAGCGACCGTAGGCAAGGCGAAGAAGGGTAAGGGTAAGGAAGACAAGGAAGACAGCGGCCGCGGCGTGAAGAAGGCCCGTCGGCCAAGGCACATGATCGACGAAGACCTGGACGACGACTACAACTACAAGTTCGAAGCCGAGGAAGAAACTGAGGTCGAGGCCGAAGTCGAAACCGAAGTTGAGGCCGAATCGTAGAGGATGGCCATACCGAAAGCGAAGCACGTTCCGCAGCGCACCTGTATCGGCTGCCGCACGACGAGCTCCAAACGCGAGTTCGTGCGTGTTGTCCGCACACCCGAAGGCACGGTAGAAGTAGACCCGACAGGCAAGCGCAGCGGCCGCGGCGCTTACGTGTGCGCGCGGGCCGAATGCTGGGCCGAAGCCATCAAGAAGGATCGCATGGCGCACGCGCTACGCACGACGATCTCGCAGTCTGACCGAGAAACGCTCGAGCGCCACGGTGCGCAGTTGGAATCCGCAGCGACGGTGGTTGGGAGTTAGAGGGTAGATGCCACCACGAGGTAGAAGGCCACAGCGAGGTCCTGCGCGGCCTCCGCGCGCCCCGCGGATACCCCCCTCCGAGATGGTTCAGGTCGACACGCCTATCGCACAGCCCGCCCGGCCCGCGACGGCTATCGAGCTGCCGCGCATCCTGACGGTCAAGGAGCTGGGCGAGTACCTGAAGGTGCCCGCCGTCGAAGTGATCAAGGAATTGATGAAAAACGGCGTCATGGCCGCCATCAACCAGAGCATCGACTTCGATACGGCCGCGATCGTCGCCCACGACCTTGGCTTCGAGCCCGTCGAGGAGCAGCGCCACGAGCCGCAGGTCGAGGAGCAGGCCCAAGCTGTCGAGTACACGAAGCCCGTCATCGAAGAGGCCGAAGGCGCGACACTCGTAGCGCGTCCGCCGGTCGTCGCGGTGCTCGGCCACGTCGATCACGGTAAGACTAGCCTGCTGGACGCTGTCCGCCGCACGAACGTCACCGCGCGCGAGGCCGGGGGTATTACGCAGCACATTGGCGCCTACCAGGTCTCGGTGAATGACCATCCGATTACCTTCATCGACACGCCCGGCCACGAGGCGTTCACTGCCATGCGCGCACGCGGCGCGCAAGTAACGGACGTTGTGGTGCTGGTTGTTGCGGCAGACGACGGCATAATGCCGCAGACGAAGGAAGCCATCGACCACGCACGCGCCGCAGGCGTACCGATCGTCGTCGCGATCACCAAAGTTGACCTGCCCGACGCCAAGACCGACCGCGCCAAGCAGCAACTCGCGGAGCATGGCCTGACGATCGAGGAGTACGGCGGCGAGGTCATCGCCGTGCCCGTCTCGGCCAAGACCGGCGAAGGAGTCGAGGACCTGCTCCAGAACATCCTCGTCGCAGCCGAAGTGCTCGAGCTCAAGGCGAACCCGGACCGGCTCGCCATCGGTACTGTCGTCGAAGCTGAGATGGACCGCACGCGCGGCCCGACGGCGACCGTGCTGGTACAGACAGGCACGCTGCGCGCCGGCGATGTCTGCGTCGTCAGCGAGACCTCCGGCCGCGTCAAGGCGATGTTCGACGAAGACGGCAAGCGCCTCAAGCAAGCTGGCCCCGGCGAGCCTGCTGTCGTCCTTGGGCTGCAGGAAGTGCCGCGCGCCGGCGACGTGCTGACTGTCGTTCCAGACGACAAGACGGCGCGCCAGATGGTAGTGGAGCGCCTTCGTGAGAAAGAGGCAGCGAGCCTAAGATCGCAGCCGCGCGTCAGCCTAGACACGCTCTTCACCGAGATTGCCGCCGGCAAGATCAAGGACCTCAACATCATCATCAAGACCGACGTTGAAGGCAGTATCGAGCCGCTTCGCCAGTCGCTCGAGAAGCTGACAACGGAACAGACGCGCGTCAACGTCGTACATGCAGCCTCGGGCGCCGTCAACGAATCTGACGTTAACCTGGCGATCGCCTCGAAGGGCATCATCATCGCATTCAACACCCGCGTTGAGCAGGGCGCGCAGCACCTGATCGAGCAGGAAGGCGTCGATGTCCGCCAGTACAACGTCATCTATCAGGTCATCGAGAACGTCGAGCTGGCGCTCCAGGGCATGCTGGAGCCCATCTACCACGATGTCATTGCTGGCCACGCAGAGGTGCGCCAGGTCTTCGAACAGCGCCGCAAGCCCGCCGTAGCCGGCTCCTACGTGACCGATGGCACACTATCGCGTTCCGACAACGTGCGCGTCCAGCGCGACGGCGAAATCGTCATCGATACGAAGGTCGCCAGCCTCAAGCGCTTCCAGGAGGACGTGCGCGAAGTCCAGACCGGCTTCGAATGCGGCATCATGCTAGAGGACTTCGCTGGCTTCCAGGTAGGCGATATCATCGAGTTCTACCGCGTCGAGCGCGCGAACTAACGTCCAACCCCGGAGCGTTCCATGACCCGCCGGACTGAGCGGCTCAACGAACAATTTCGCGAAGAGATCAGCGATCTCGTTCTGCGCCACATGAAGGACCCTCGCATCGGCGGGCTCGTGACGATTACCGAAGTCGACGTCTCGCCCGACCTGAGCCGCGCCAAGGTGTTCGTCAGCGTGCTCGGCAGCGACGATGAGAAGAAGTCGACGCTGAAGGCCCTAGGTGCAGCCTCTGGCTTCCTCCAGCGCGAGCTGCGCCGCCGTCTCACCATCCGGCGCATGCCGGAGCTCGCGTTCGTTCCGGACGTGTCGATAGAGCACGGCGCGCGCATCATCAGCCTACTGAACGAGACCAAGGAAGAAGCGTAGGCGCGGACCCGTGTCCGCCCTGACTACACTTGGTCGTTCGCTCGCGGCCCCGTGTCACCCTGAGCCTCTTTGGCCCACGAGCGCAGCGAAGGGGAAGCGAAGGGTATTTCGTTGCTACTAGCAAGGGCTGCGCACTCCTGAGGATCGCGGTGCAAACCAGCTCCCCTCTCCTCCGGAGAGGGCGCTCGCCCGCTCGCGGGAGAGGGGTCGGGGGTGAGGGCAGCCCTACTGGCATAATGGCCCCATGGCCAACGGCATTCTCAACATCAACAAACCCCCAGGTGTCACCTCGTTCTCTATCGTGAAACTCATCCGGCGCCTGACCGGCACGAAGCGCGTCGGTCACGCCGGTACGCTGGACCCGATAGCGGACGGCGTCCTCCCCATCTGTCTCGGCCACGCCACCCGGATTGTCGAGTACCTCGTCGGCGCGCCGAAGGTGTATGCCGCCACGGTACACCTGGGCGCAGCAACCGACAGCTATGACAGCGAAGGCTCCGTCACCCATACGGGCGATTGGTCCGCCGTCACACGGGAGCAAGTCGAGTCCGCACTGCACAGCTTCACGGGCGCGATCCAGCAGCTTCCGCCCATGTACAGTGCGCTCAAATTCCATGGGCAGCCGCTCTATCGATACGCTCGCGAAGGTAAGAGCGCGCCTCGCGAAGCTAGAACGGTGAGCGTGTACACGTTGGAACTGCGTAGCTTCGCACCGCCGCTACTCACGCTACACATGGAGGTTGGGCGCGGGACGTACGTGCGCTCGATCGCGCACGACCTCGGCGAACGGCTCGGCTGTTACGCGTTCCTAGAGCAACTTACGCGCGTTCGCACCGGCCCGTTCAACATCGAACGCGCTATTGGCCTCGAAGCCTTCGAGGCCGCCGCCGAAGCTGGAAGCTGGGAGGATCTGATTCAGCCGGTCGATTTCGTGCTGGAATCTTGGTACGCCGCACTTCTGGCTGAGGAACATTCGAAGGCCGTCCGGCAGGGTCGCATAGTGGAGCTAGCGACAGCTTCTCAGGGATTCCGAGAGCTTCCCTCAGATTCGAAATGCCGCGCCTACTCAGATACGGGAGACTTCCTGGCAGTGCTCAGGTACGCGGGCTCAGGTCTCTGGAAGCCCGAAAAGGTGTTCCTGTCGCTCTAAGGTAGGGTCTCCCCTAGCTTCGGATCGCCTTGACATGAAGCCGAAAATGGCTATGATTCTAGCTAGCCAGCCGCGGGCGTCTGAATCTAGCCCCCGGCCCGGCAGGACGCCAGTCCGGCGAGGGACCGGACGATCAGAGGCTCGGCCCCGCTTCGGCGGGGCACACACAAGAGGAGAAAGGGGCAACAGGAATGGAAGCGTATTGCTTGAAGTGCCGGACGAAGCGGGAGATGTCGGAACCAACGCCGGTCACAATGAAGAACGGCAAGACAGCCACACGTGGCAAGTGCCCGACGTGCGGCACACAGATGTACCGCATCGGTAAGAGCTAAGCGAAACGAAGCTACAGACGTAGTACACGCCCGGGGGACGGTCGAACGGCCGTCCCCCGTTTGCGTTCCGAAGAACGGCGCTTCCGGACGAGACCCTAGACTCAGTCCCGTATCGTCATGCGCAGCACCCAGGAGACTGGAGAAGCCCTTCCTGCCAGACGTAGTTGTCAGAGCGTCCTCGATTGAGGGACTCGGCGTGTTTGCGGCACGAGACTTCGCGGCTGGCCAGCGCATTCGACAGGTCAATATCGTTCGCGAAGTGACAGACACTGCGCCGATACGCGAAGACGCCGGCGAGCGCATCGAGCACTGCTCCTACCCTAGCGGCAAGATCGTCCTGTGGGGCCCCCCGGACCGCCATGTCAACCACAGTTGCGACCCAAGCGCCTCCGGCCTCGAGGAAGGGGACGGAAGCGAGATTGTGTACATCGTCGCGCGGCGGGCAATCCGGCAGGGCGAGGAGATCACGTTCGATTACAACATCAACGCTGCTGGCGGAAGCTCTTGGCCGTGTCGCTGTGGGGCCGCTCGCTGCCGTGGCGAGACGATAGGTGACTTCTTCCGGCTGCCGCAGGACCAGCAGATCGAGTATCTGCCCCTGCTGGCGGAGTGGTTCATCGCAAGGCACCGCTATCGTAGCGAGCTGCTATGCCGGCTCGCGTGACGCTCCGTTCTATGCCAGGCGGGCGGTGCGTGCCAGATTCAACACCAGACACCTGCGATGGCATTGCAATGCGCGCTTGGCCGTCCGTTACTCGGCAGAAAGGGCTCTACCAGTACGCTGAGTGCAACGGATGGGGTGAAAGAAGGGAGGAACCGAGAATGATAGCTCTGCTATTACTGCTCCTGCTGCTCGTCCTGGTCTTTGGCGGACTTGGCATTTTTGTAGCGAAGTGGTTTTTCATTCTCCTGGCGGTAGCGTTAGTGATAAGTCTACTGACAGGTGGATCATTCCTTCGGCGCACCTAACACGCCCCCGCTACGGGCATCGATCACTAGATATCCAAGCCCATCCAATACGGAAGCCTGCCGTCCCTCGACGGCAGGCTTCTTCGTTTCGTCCGCCAATGCGCGGATCGCCGAACGGCCGTTTCCGGGCCGGCTTCGCGAAAATCGCTGAGATAAGACTGCAACCTACGCTAGACACGCGCTGTTATGCGTGGGCGAGGGATTGTGGTCTAGGCTGAACGTACAGGTTAGGAAGAAAGATGGAGGTGTGAAAATGGCACATACGGAAGCACATCACGGAGACGGCACAGGAGCAGGTTTTCTCTCCGGCATGACCCTGGCCATCGCGGCAATCGTCTTGGCGCTGGTCGTAGCGGGGATCGTCCTGCTGGTAGCACAGCCCTGGGACGATGATGGCGGCAACGGCATCACGAACAACAACAACGTGCCGGGCGTCAACGAGCCCGACGCTGGCGGCGGTGTCAGCGAGCCGGACGTCATCCCAGACGGTCAGTAGACAACCAACCCGATCCGCGCGGAAGAAGAAGTAAGGAGACTCATGGACAAAGGCACGAAACTTCAGGCTAAAGGAAAGATGGAGCGAGGCAAGGGCAAGGCCCGCGAAGCAATGGGCAAGGCCACAGGCAACGAGAAGCAACAGGCCAAGGGCAAGGCCGAGAACGCAGTCGGCCGCGTGAAAGATGCTGCCGGTGGCGCTGTGAGGAAGATAACGAAGTAAGCAAACCCGGCGGAAGCAGAGGACTGGCGTGGGCGCCGCCGCTGGCAATCCGATTGGAGGATGGGAAATGATTCGCAAGCGTGTTGAACAAACAGACGACAGAGGCCGCACCGTCACCACTGTCGTCGAAGAGCCTGACGAGACAACCGTCCAGGACTATCGTGAGGACACGGTGAGCACGGTCGAGCGAGGCGCCGGTTACGGTCTCGCAACGATGATCGCGACGCTATCCTGGCTGGTCGGTCTGGCCGGCATCGCAGTGCTCGCACTGCTCGGACTGCGCCTCGCTTTCCAGGCGGGCAACGCCAACCTCACCAGCTTCGTCGAGGCGATCTACAACATCACCGACCCGCTCGTCCGGCCGTTCCGGGGCATCGCTGATGCGCGCAGCGTGGACGGCGGCGGCGTCTTCCAGCCGGAAATCGTGATCGCCATGGGCGTCTACCTCGTCGCAACCGCATTCGTCATGATGGCCATGCACGCGCTGGCCGGCATGGCTGAAGCGGCTGACGAAGGGCCGGCAACCCACCGCACGCGGCTGGTCCACGGCCACTAAGCGAACGCGCCTACCCGACCCCGTACGGAGGCGGCCCCCACGGGCCGCCTCTTTGTACACTGCGGCGTAGCGCCTGAGACGCGTGCCTATTCATTCCGAGCCGCCAAACGCGGCGCACGCCGCGCGTGTCCTCAAGCGAAGCGAAGGAAATCTGGCTGCAATCCAGCTTGGCCACTCCCCTAGACAAGAAAGCCAAGCGAACGCAATGTAGGGGAGACCGGCAGTTGTCCGCCTCAGGCCGAGGCCGACCTGCCTCCTACTGCGTCATTCTGAGCGAAGCGAAGAATCTCGCCGCAATCACCGCTAGCCATTCCCTAAGACAAGACAGCCATGCGAACGCCGCCGTAGGGGCGGCCATCTGGCCGCCCTGATTCGTCCGCTGACCGGCTGACCGCTTCCCCCAGGGTGACATCTAACGCTTGGAGCTATTTCCGAGGGCCCGTAACCTGGGTTCCATGCGGCGACGACTACGACCGGCTGAGCATCAGACCACACACCGCTGGCTGAGTCTGCCCTCGAGCGAGCAGCGGAGAAAGGGGCTCCAGAAATCAACGAAAAAGCCCAAAAAAGCGCTTGAAATTGAATCTGGCTAGATACAAGAAAATAAAAAAACGCGAATTCAATTCCGAATTGTCTTAGGTGTGCCGGGACTGGGACTCGATGTTCGATCCGTCCGCGCCATGGTCGCAGAGAATGCAATCGACGAAATGCGCCTCCGGTGCCTATCGGGCCACCAGGCTGACAGCCGATAGCTGAGTGCCACCCAGGTAAAGAAAACTACACTATTGACGGGCTAACGCGCGGCGGGTGTACCATCAGGTAAGGAAAACTTTACCGAGGAGAGAAACTTTACCACCATGCCCGAGCCCAGGTTGTTCAGCGTCCTCGCCGAACGCGGCCAAAAGCAGCGCTGGCTGCTGGAGCAACTGCGTAAGCGGCGCACTCCGTTCAGCGAGACCTATCTATCGCAGGTAAAGTCCGGCGCCAAGTCGCCCAGCCCTCGCTTCCGAGAAGCGGTCGCCGCCATCATCGGCCGGCCAGAGAAGGAGCTATTCGAAATGCCCAAGAGCAACGGTACGTCCGCCAAGCCGGCCCGCAAGGCCGCGAAGCCAGCAGCGAAGGGCCGTCCAACGGCCAGGAGCAGCAGCGGCCGCAACCCGATTAACGCCGCGATCATCGGCGTGGGAAACTGCGCGTCGTCGCTGGTGCAGGGCGTAACCTTCTACCAGGACGCCCGCCCGGACGAGCGCGTGCCCGGCCTGATGCACGTGGATCTGGGCGGCTATCACGTCCGCGACGTCAACTTCGTCGCCGCGTTCGATATCAACGCGGAAAAGGTCGGCAAGGACCTCTCCGAAGCCATCTATGCCCCGCCGAACAACACCTTCAAGTTCGCCGACGTGCCCTACACGGGCGTCCGCGTCTCGCGGGGCATGACCCACGACGGCATCGGCAAGTACCTGGAGGACATGATCCCGCGCGCGCCCGGCCCGACCGACGACATCGTCCGCATCCTCAAAGAGACCAAGACTGATGTCGTAGTCAGCTACCTGCCCGTCGGCTCCGAGCAAGCGACGAAATGGTACGTGGAGCAGGTGCTCGCAGCGGGCTGCGCGTTCGTCAATTGCATCCCGGTCTTCATCGCCAAGGAAGCCTACTGGCGCGGCCGCTTTGAGGAGGCGAACCTGCCCATCATCGGGGACGACATCAAGTCGCAGGTCGGCTCGACGATCATCCACCGCGTGTTGACACGCCTCTTCGAAGACCGCGCCGTCCGGCTCGACCGTACCTACCAGCTCAACTTCGGAGGCAACACGGACTTCCTCAACATGCTCGAGCGCGAGCGCCTGGAATCGAAGAAGATCTCCAAGACGAACGCTGTCACGTCGCAGTTGGGCACCGAGATGCCGGCCGGCGACGTCCACGTCGGCCCGAGCGACCATGTGCCGTGGTTGGAGGACCGCAAGTGGGCCTACATCCGCATGGAAGGCACCACGTTCGGGAACGTGCCGCTCAACGTCGAGCTGAAACTCGAGGTCTGGGACAGCCCGAACTCCGCCGGCGTTGTCATCGACGCGATCCGCTGCTGCAAGCTCGCACTCGACCGGAAGGTCGGGGGCGCGCTCGAAGGACCCTCCGCCTACTTCATGAAATCGCCGCCGACGCAGTACACTGACGACCAGGCGCGCGAGAAGGTGGAGAGGTTCATCTCACGTCACTAGGGTTTGTCGTCTACTGGCTGTTTCGCATCACGATTGCGATCACGAGGCCCCTACCGCTCTGGCTTGGCTACAAGGTCGCCGGAGCGGTTGCGGCTCTGTGCTATCCGTTCTTTCCCAAGCAGACCCGAGCGCTGAACAACAACATGGCGCAGGTGATCGGCGACGATGACCGGAGGCAGACGGGGCCGCTGGCGCGCCAGTCGTTCCGCAACTTCGGCAAATTCGTCATCGACTTCATTCGCTTCCCTGTCATCACGAAGGAGGAGATCCGCAAACGCCTCGTCTTCACCCAGTGGGTGGAGCTGGACGAGGTGATCGCCTCAAAGCGAGGCGCGGTCATGGTGACGATGCACTTCGGCGCGTACGATTTGGGAGCCGCTGCGCTCGGCGCATACGAGTATAAGACGCTCGGCGTCGCCGAAAGCTACGGTTACCATCGAATGGACGAGCTGATCATCAACTCTCGCCGCGAGATGGGGATGAATTTCATCCCCTCGGACAAGGTGACCGTCGGCGTCTTCCGCGCGATCAAGCGGGGAGGCATCCTGGCGATGCTAATCGATATAGCCCCGCCGGGCACTGAGGTGAAGGTCGACTTCATGGGAGGCCGCGCAGAGGTATCATCTGTACCAGCGCGGGTTGCGCTGCGGACCGGCGCGTGGGTCGTGCCATCGCTGATCCTGCGCGGGCCGGAGCGTGACGACATTATCCGTCCGATCCTGGACACCCGTAGCC
>JBKKBW010000443.1:0-3890 GCA_046713635.1 Dehalococcoidia bacterium | reverse complement strand
GGCCAAGGTGCTCTGTGTGCTCTACGACGATCCCGTCGACGGTTACCCGAAGGCTTACGCGCGCGATGACATCCCGACGCTCGACCAGTATCCGGACGGGCAGACGCTACCGTCGGCTCGGGCGGTGGACTTCACGCCCGGCCAGCTCCTCGGGAGCGTGTCGGGTGAGCTGGGTCTTCGGACGTTCCTGGAGGAAGCCGGCCACGCGCTGGTCGTGACGTCGGACAAGGACGGGGCAGACAGCGTCTTCGAGCGCGAGCTGCCGGAGGCTGAGATCGTTATATCCCAGCCGTTCTGGCCCGCCTATTTGACCGCCGAACGGATCGCCCGCGCGCCGAAGCTCAAGCTGGCGATTACTGCGGGGATAGGCTCGGACCACGTGGACCTGCAGGCGGCGTCCGAGAAACGGCTCACGGTTGCGGAAGTAACGTATTCGAACAGCGTCAGCGTGAGCGAGCATGTGGTGATGATGATCCTGGCGCTGGTGCGGAACTATATTCCGTCCTACCAGACTGTCGTTCGCGGAGGCTGGAACATCGCGGATTGCGTCGAGCGGTCCTACGACCTCGAAGGCATGGCTGTCGGCACGGTGGCGGCGGGGCGCATCGGGACGGCGGTGCTGCGACGGCTCAAGCCGTTCGCCGTCAAGCTGCACTACACAGACCGGCACCGGCTGCCCGCGAGCGTCGAGCGCGAGCTTGGCGTGACCTTTCATCCCGACGTCGAATCGATGGTGCGCGTGTGCGACGTGGTGACGATCAACGCGCCACTCCATCCCGAAACAGAGCACATGTTTGACGGCGCGCTGATCGCGAAGATGAAACGCGGCGCGTACCTCGTGAACACTGCGCGCGGCAAGATCTGCGATCGGGACGCCGTCGTCCGCGCGCTCGAACGAGGCCAGCTCGCCGGATACGCCGGCGATGTCTGGTTCCCGCAGCCTGCGCCCAATGACCACCCCTGGCGGACCATGCCTCACCACGGAATGACACCACACGTCTCTGGCACGTCGCTTTCCGCGCAGGCCCGTTACGCCGCGGGAGTCCGAGAGATCTTGGAATGCTGGTTCGACGGGCGGCCGATCCGCGAGGAGTATCTCATTGTCGATGGGGGCAAGCTCGCAGGGGCGGGCGCGCACGCCTACAGTGCGGGCGACACGACCGGAGGCTCCGAGGAAGCAGAACGCTTCAAGGACAAGTAACGTTGTGACGATGCGAACGGAGCGCTGATATACTGACGGGTGGCAAGAGTAGAGTAAGGAGCGCGTAACCATGCGTTCTGGCCGAGTGCTGGCAACAGGGGTGATTCTTCTAGCGGGGTTGGTGGGCGTACTGCTGCTCACGCTGCTCGCGAGCATACGGCCCGGTGCGCCGGACGACGCGCTGGCGCTGTCTCCGACGCCTCAGCCGTTCGATATCGAGTGGACGATTACGGGAACGGAGGCTTATTCGGGTGGCACGGTCCACGTGACGGCGCTTGCCGACCCACAGGAGCGCGAGTTTGACTCCGCCCGGGCGTCGGAGCCGACGTACCACCTCGACATCGAAGGCGACGCGCTGGAGCTGAAGAGCCCGGCCGAAGTGTCGCCGGAGGACGTAGAAGATGGCGCAGCGTGGGAGTTGAACGCTGTACACGAAGGCGAGGCGACGCTCACCATCCGGCTGGACTATACGCTGTCGTACTGGATGACCGTGACGCCGCCGGGGTCGTACCATGTGACGACGGAGACGACCGAGACCATTGAGGTGGCCGGGGCGCCGAACGGCGACGTGAACCTCGATGGCGTAACGAACAGCATCGATGCGTTTCACATCCTCCAGCACACAGCGGGCATCATTCTTCCGCCTCCACCGAACAGCGACGTCAACCTGGACGGCGTCGCGAACAGCCTCGATGCGATGCTAATTCTGCAGTACGACGCAGGTTTGGTGACGGAGCTGCCAATCGTTGGGTAGGCGGCAGGAGACGCAACGGTGAGCGTCCGCTGGCCCCGCCGTACGATCCTGCCGAAGCCTCGCCCTAACGCGAGCGTCGTCGCCCCGGCTGCACCGCGCATTGGCGTTGTCATCCCCACGTACAATCGAGCCGCGCTGCTTCCGCGCGCGATGCGGAGCGTGCTGGAACAAACCTTCACCGATCTCGAACTGGTTGTTGTCGACGATGCCTCAGCGGATGGCTCCGCGGATGTCGCTGAGCGCTGCGAGGACCCGCGCGTCCGCGTGATCCGGCTCGCCAAGAACGGTGGAGTGTCGCACGCACTCAACCAGGGCATCGCCGCCACGCGTGGCGAGTTCGTGACCTTCCTGGGCGACGACGACGAGTGGCTGCCCGAGCTTATGGCACGCCTGGTAGCACGCCTCGATGATGGTGGCGGTCGTATCTTCTCAGTTGCGTACAGCGACGCCCACGTGGTGCCGCCTCCTGCTGATGGCGCACGCCCGCACCTGCCCGAAGGAGACATCTTGAACGACCTGCTCCTAGGGACCATTCAGATATTCGCCTCGGCCTGCCTGGTCAGACGCAGCGTGCTGCTTGAGTTTGGCGGGTACGACGAGACCTTCCGCCAGGGGGGAGACCGTGATCTCTCTGGGTGCGGATGGCGGCCGCGTCGCATCGCTTTGCCGCCGTTCGAGAGCCGCTTGCCGTAGTGCATCGCGAGCACGGTCTTGGCCACATTCTGGGAGATCCGGTCGTCCGTGCTGTTGCGGCCGAGCGTCACCATAGGCGCTGGGGGCGGTTGGCGCGCCAGCGCATGGGCGCGCAGAGTACGATCGGCGCCGTGGCCGGAAGTCGCAGCGCAACCGGCGCAGACAGCGCCAGATCGTCAAGCGTCTTATGCGCGCCGGGAGCCGCGCGGAGGCGTGGCGTTACGCGCGGCGGATGGCGCCCACGCTGCCCTGGGGCGCTCCGTACGTTGCACAAGCACTGTTGGTGACAGCGCTCGGACTGTGGCCGTACCGGCTCAGGCGCGCCGCGAAGGCGCTCGCGCGGAGAACCGGCGGTAGGGGCGGCGCTCCCGCGGAGACGGAAGAATGACCACTGCGAGAAGTGATAGGAGGGTGCCATGGCGCGAGTGCGGTTGAACGAGACGGCTCAGGTGGCGGAAGAGCATCGCTGGATGTTCGAGCGGATGGAGCAGCAGGGGCCGGTGCTGAACATTTTCCGCGCGCTGTCGCACAGCCCGGAAGCGCTGCGACGATTCATGAAGTTCGGCACGTACTTCCTGGCTGAAGGGAAGCTTGACCCGAAGCTGCGCGAGCTGGCGATCTTGCGCGCGGGCTACCTGTGCCGCGCGCCGTACGAAGTGTCGCAGCACATCGCGTTCGGGCGGCGCGCCGGGCTGTCGGACGCGCAGATACGCGGCGTAGCGGGGCCGGACGCGTCGTTGTTCGACGCGCACCAACTCGCTGTACTCACGTTCGCGGGCGAACTGACGGCCGACAGCCGCGTTTCGGACGCCACCTGGACGAGCGTAGCCGCTTTCTTGAATGAAGAAGAGCTGGTCGAGCTAACGATGGTGACGTCGGCCTACAACATGGTCTCGCGCATGCTGAACGCGCTGGAAGTTGACATCGATTCGCCCGCGCAAAAGGACATGACCGAGCTGGGGATAGAGGTGTAGGACGGGAAAACGCAAGTAACAAGGCTCCCGAGAACAGAGCACCAAAATACCTTTCGCTTCGCTCAAGGTGACACGGGTCGAGAGGCGCCGCCCTGGCTGCTCGGAAATGACATGTTGTGGCGGCGCAGGGGGCAGGTCGATCTGGCTGGCCGGGCTGGCTACCATGGACACGCTTTGTGCTGGCCGGGCGCGCAACTACTGACAGGACGTTGCCAGCGTCACGGCGTACGATAGGCTCGAAGTGCTAGAAACCCGCACAGGTACATGT
>JBKKBW010000442.1:0-1448 GCA_046713635.1 Dehalococcoidia bacterium | reverse complement strand
CCAGCTTTCCATCTTCCCGCATGAAGTCCGCTTCGACGTGGATGAGCTTCCGAGACCTGTTCACGATTCGTGATTCAATTCGCAACCTGCCACCCATGACCGGACGGAAGAATGAGACTTGTAAGTTCGACGTTGTGATTTGCTCATCGTCTCCGAGCACGGTCCAGACGGGAAACCCGACCGCGTAGTCGGCAAGCGCCGCGATGTAACCGCCAAAGACAGCCTGACCCGGATGAAAGAGCGCTGGGTCCACGTCCCAGTCCAGCCACACGCGGTCCTGCTCCCAGCCGACGACAGGTGGGAAGTTGAGCGTGCTGACAAATGCCGGCGGCTCATCGGCCGCGCCGTTTTTGATCGCTTCGAGCAGCTCTATCCATCGGCCCATGTTGATGAGTCTATCGTGTCGAGCCCGTCATGCGGACTCCGGCTTGAACTCCAGTATCTGGCAGTAGTTGCCGTCCGGGTCCTGGAACGTCGAGATGATGCCTCCCCACTCCTCCCGCCCAGCCGTCCGAAGGAATTTGACGCCCAGTCCTTCGAGACGCTTCTGCTCCGCGGCCAGGTCATCGACGAAGAAGTTGATCAGCACGCGGTGAGGCTCCTTCGCCTGGCCCTTCGTTTCACTGTGGCCATCGACGAAGAACATCGTGCCGCCGGCATCGAACGCCCCTTCTCCGAAGTCCGGATTGGGTGTTAGGCCGACCACATCCTTGTAGAACGCCAGCATGCGTTCAGGGTGCTCGCTTGTGACATTGACGTTGAACGAGTTGATGGTCATGTTTCCTCCTACGTGATTAATTGGATCGCCAGCATAGACGAGGTTGGTGACACCCACGTGTCAGTGGTGTTAGCGGCGCTTCCGGGAATTCTTTGCTAGGTCATGCGCAAGCCCCTCCGCCCATCCGCCATCGCGGTTCGAAGCAACCTTTAGGAGCACGGCGTCACCCAGGTCAGTGACCTCGAGAACGCCTGGCTGCTTCTCGAATCCCAGATGCCAGTGCCGGGCCTTTCGCTTCATGTCGATCGTGTCCAGCTTGATGACTAGGCCGCGCTTGGCGCAGTCAGCCAGAATCGTCTTCGCCGGCTGCTCTGCCCGCAGTTCTAGCAAGCTAAAGCTCCCACGTGAGCGTCAGGAAGTGACCAACATGCGTCCCTGGCGAAGCCTTCACCGTGTCCGCCTCGACCTCAAGCCGCGTGCTCGTTGTCGCACCGCGCCACGCGCGCAGGATAGCACTGGTACGCAGGCGCTAGCGGCGTGACCACAAACGAGCCGGACGCGGGTGCTCTCTGCTGCTCCCTTCTTGCTTCTCTGATCTGGTTCTGATTCCGGATCTTGGACTCCACGGGCATCGCTGCGTAGTAGACGTAGAGTTCCAGGAATCCGCTGCTTCTGAGTGGCATCTAAGCACCTCCGTTAGCTCCCACGATACGCGCACGTGGTGACAGCA